>NZ_CP076653.1:2967500-3267500 GCF_018966865.1 Bacillus sp. NP247
CCTGGAAAGGTCCGTCACAGAGGGTAACAACCCCGTAGTCGAAACTTCGTTCTCTCTTGAATGTATCCTGAGTACGGCGGAACACGTGAAATTCCGTCGGAATCTGGGAGGACCATCTCCCAAGGCTAAATACTCCCTAGTGATCGATAGTGAACCAGTACCGTGAGGGAAAGGTGAAAAGCACCCCGGAAGGGGAGTGAAAGAGATCCTGAAACCGTGTGCCTACAAATAGTCAGAGCCCGTTAATGGGTGATGGCGTGCCTTTTGTAGAATGAACCGGCGAGTTACGATCCCGTGCGAGGTTAAGCTGAAGAGGCGGAGCCGCAGCGAAAGCGAGTCTGAATAGGGCGTTTAGTACGTGGTCGTAGACCCGAAACCAGGTGATCTACCCATGTCCAGGGTGAAGTTCAGGTAACACTGAATGGAGGCCCGAACCCACGCACGTTGAAAAGTGCGGGGATGAGGTGTGGGTAGCGGAGAAATTCCAATCGAACCTGGAGATAGCTGGTTCTCCCCGAAATAGCTTTAGGGCTAGCCTTAAGTGTAAGAGTCTTGGAGGTAGAGCACTGATTGAACTAGGGGTCCTCATCGGATTACCGAATTCAGTCAAACTCCGAATGCCAATGACTTATCCTTAGGAGTCAGACTGCGAGTGATAAGATCCGTAGTCAAGAGGGAAACAGCCCAGATCGCCAGCTAAGGTCCCAAAGTGTGTATTAAGTGGAAAAGGATGTGGAGTTGCTTAGACAACTAGGATGTTGGCTCAGAAGCAGCCACCATTTAAAGAGTGCGTAATAGCTCACTAGTCGAGTGACTCTGCGCCGAAAATGTACCGGGGCTAAATACACCACCGAAGCTGCGAATTGATACCAATGGTATCAGTGGTAGGGGAGCGTTCTAAGTGCAGTGAAGTCAGACCGGAAGGACTGGTGGAGCGCTTAGAAGTGAGAATGCCGGTATGAGTAGCGAAAGACGGGTGAGAATCCCGTCCACCGAATGCCTAAGGTTTCCTGAGGAAGGCTCGTCCGCTCAGGGTTAGTCAGGACCTAAGCCGAGGCCGACAGGCGTAGGCGATGGACAACAGGTTGATATTCCTGTACCACCTCTTTATCGTTTGAGCAATGGAGGGACGCAGAAGGATAGAAGAAGCGTGCGATTGGTTGTGCACGTCCAAGCAGTTAGGCTGATAAGTAGGCAAATCCGCTTATCGTGAAGGCTGAGCTGTGATGGGGAAGCTCCTTATGGAGCGAAGTCTTTGATTCCCCGCTGCCAAGAAAAGCTTCTAGCGAGATAAAAGGTGCCTGTACCGCAAACCGACACAGGTAGGCGAGGAGAGAATCCTAAGGTGTGCGAGAGAACTCTGGTTAAGGAACTCGGCAAAATGACCCCGTAACTTCGGGAGAAGGGGTGCTTTCTTAACGGAAAGCCGCAGTGAATAGGCCCAAGCGACTGTTTAGCAAAAACACAGGTCTCTGCGAAGCCGTAAGGCGAAGTATAGGGGCTGACACCTGCCCGGTGCTGGAAGGTTAAGGAGAGGGGTTAGCGTAAGCGAAGCTCTGAACTGAAGCCCCAGTAAACGGCGGCCGTAACTATAACGGTCCTAAGGTAGCGAAATTCCTTGTCGGGTAAGTTCCGACCCGCACGAAAGGTGTAACGATTTGGGCACTGTCTCAACCAGAGACTCGGTGAAATTATAGTACCTGTGAAGATGCAGGTTACCCGCGACAGGACGGAAAGACCCCGTGGAGCTTTACTGTAGCCTGATATTGAATTTTGGTACAGTTTGTACAGGATAGGCGGGAGCCATTGAAACCGGAGCGCTAGCTTCGGTGGAGGCGCTGGTGGGATACCGCCCTGACTGTATTGAAATTCTAACCTACGGGTCTTATCGACCCGGGAGACAGTGTCAGGTGGGCAGTTTGACTGGGGCGGTCGCCTCCTAAAGTGTAACGGAGGCGCCCAAAGGTTCCCTCAGAATGGTTGGAAATCATTCGTAGAGTGCAAAGGCATAAGGGAGCTTGACTGCGAGACCTACAAGTCGAGCAGGGACGAAAGTCGGGCTTAGTGATCCGGTGGTTCCGCATGGAAGGGCCATCGCTCAACGGATAAAAGCTACCCCGGGGATAACAGGCTTATCTCCCCCAAGAGTCCACATCGACGGGGAGGTTTGGCACCTCGATGTCGGCTCATCGCATCCTGGGGCTGTAGTCGGTCCCAAGGGTTGGGCTGTTCGCCCATTAAAGCGGTACGCGAGCTGGGTTCAGAACGTCGTGAGACAGTTCGGTCCCTATCCGTCGTGGGCGTAGGAAATTTGAGAGGAGCTGTCCTTAGTACGAGAGGACCGGGATGGACGCACCGCTGGTGTACCAGTTGTTCTGCCAAGGGCATAGCTGGGTAGCTATGTGCGGAAGGGATAAGTGCTGAAAGCATCTAAGCATGAAGCCCCCCTCAAGATGAGATTTCCCATAGCGTAAGCTAGTAAGATCCCTGAAAGATGATCAGGTTGATAGGTTCGAGGTGGAAGCATGGTGACATGTGGAGCTGACGAATACTAATAGATCGAGGACTTAACCATATAATATGAAGCAAATGTTATCTAGTTTTGAAGGAATATACCTTCAATAGTTTGGTGATGATGGCAGAGAGGTCACACCCGTTCCCATACCGAACACGGAAGTTAAGCTCTCTAGCGCCGATGGTAGTTGGGACCTTGTCCCTGTGAGAGTAGGACGTCGCCAAGCAACTGTAAGACGAGTCAGAATGACTCGTCTTTTTTGTAATTAATGAAATAAGCTTGTTATTAATGGTTCAAGAAATCCATTGATAACAAGCTTATTTGTTTAAAGATAAATGTATTTATATAGCATGGACTTCCGGTAAAATCGTTATTTATCATAGCTTCACTTTGTTTTTTACATCGATAAGCTTAAAACGTTCGCAAACGAGCAGCATATCTTCAGAAAAACTAAGACCAAGCTCGCTTAGTTCCTTTGTAAAGAACTGAATATGGGTATCTCTCCAGTAACTATAGGTACGATCGCCTTCGCCTTCAGCGATAGCGAATTCTTCTGTTACTTCATTCATTGGCATTATAGTTACTTCTATTGTCTTAATAATAGCTACAGGTTCATCCTGACTATTGAGGACAATACTATAATCGTTAGTTGTTGGTAGTGGTTCATTTTCTAATTCATAAAAAATATGGCCGGAGCATGTTGCAGTTTTCACACCATCAATGACTAATTGAGCGAGATAATCAGGAGAATCACCAAATTGCCAAGCTGTAACAGATTCTGGTTTTTCATTGTTTCCCCAATAAGTATCCCAATATGATTGTACTAATGGATTCATTTGTATTTTTACCTCACTTTAGTTAAATTTAATTCCTTTTATCCTGCTATTTTAGGGGCCTTTTATAGAGAAGTTAAGTAAGAGTGAAAAACATTGTAGAATAATTACTTAAAATATAAAGAAGAAGTGATATATTACAATTGAAAGAACGTTCGTTCTATATGAGTGTGATGGGTACAATTAATCAATTGAGTTGCGTATTTTTAATCCAGTATATGTGTTTAACGAAGAAATACTATTACTAGGTTCGGGCTTCAAGTATAGCTTGTAATCTTATATATTAATGGTCTGTTTGGAGAATATTCGGACTGTTAACATTGATCTATTATCCACTATGCCATATTGAAGTGAGTAATACTAGAGGTGAAATAGATAAAAACCGATATTCCTTGAATATCGGTTTAATAATATGTGACTTATATGAAGCTATAGCAATACGAAAAGTGTAAATACAATGGCTAACAAAATACGATAATATGCAAAAGGTTTTAAACCTATCTTTTCTAAAAGCTTCAGGAAGGTTACTACCGCTAGCATTGCTACTATAAAAGAGGTAATGAATCCTATAGCAAACATAGGAATATCATCTACACTTAAATATTTCCAACTTTTTAATAAGTCTAACCCTGTAGCTCCGACCATTACAGGGATGGCAATGAGAAAAGAGAACTCAGATGCAGCCTTATAATTTACTTTTGCTAATAGCCCTCCAGAAATAGTAGAACCCGCTCTAGAGAAGCCAGGATATACTGCTAAGCATTGGAATAATCCAATTGTTAATGCTTGACGGTATGTTAAATCATCTAGTGAAAAAGAGGTTGCCTCTGCCTTTTTTACTTCTGCAAAAATCATAAGAATTGCTCCTGCTACAAGTCCAATTACGACAGTATAAGGCTGAAATAAGTATGTTTTAATAACATCATGTAGTAGTAAACCAGCAACTACTGCCGGAAATACGCCAAGAAATACATGTAATACGTTGAATTTTTTCTCTTTCCGTAGAAGAGGTTTAATATTACATAAAGAAACAAGGCGTTTGTGATATAAAATCGCGATAGCTAAAATTGCCCCTAACTGTATGACAATTTCAAACGTTTTTGCCCTTTCTCCTTCAAAACCTAATAAATGTCCGACTAATATAAGATGGCCAGTAGAAGATATGGGCAAAAATTCAGCTAACCCTTCTACAATGCCAAGTATGAAGGTAATGATAAGATCGCTCATAGTTTCACTCCTATAAATTAATGAATATCTACTCTTTTAAAATAGAATAGTGTTGTAATAAATCCGAAAATAGCTGTTACTGCAATGATGATATAAGAATACTCTGGTGGATAAGTCGGTTGTAATTCGTTATTTGCTATATCTAGAGTAGCGGTCCATGGGAATAGGTCTTTATGTTTTGAATTTACGATCATAAGGTTAGTCATTGTAATAATGATTGTTAATATAATAGGCGGTACATAGGTCTTCATTACAAGAGTTAGTAGTACAATAGGTGAAGACAAAAGAAAGAGAAGTCCACCACATATCAAAAATTTTACGAGAGAGCCTAAAAGTAAGGCAGTGCTAAATCCAGGGAAGCTACCTACTAGCCCCAATAATAAAGTTAGTGCCCAAGCAACTAAAGTTAGCATCATGATCCAAAGGAATAGAAGGATAAACTTACTTATAATAAAGTTAATACGTGATACTGGGATAGTTAGCAAGTTTTTTAATGTATCTTCCGTGTATTCACGGGTAAATAGATAAGCGATTACAACTCCATATAAGGGGAATCCTATAATTAAAGTAGTGTATAGGTTAACTTCAGTGAACAGTTGACCAAATAAAATAGTTGGAGTAGGCTGCTTTGTCTTCAGGTGTATATAAGAAGCTACAACCACTAAAAATGGCGCGACACCTGCTCCGATAATACTAATCAAAAACATATTGGATCGTTTCAATTTTAATAGCTCTGTATAAAGAAGATTAACCAATTGCGCCACCCCCAACTAGTTTGGTGAAATAATCTTCTAGTCTATCTGCGCTCATCACAATTTTTAATACTTCAATATCATTACGAACTAACGTTCTATTAATGTGTCCTTGCTGTCCAAAGTGAGAATAAACGCGAATATTTCCTTCATCATGTACCTCATAATCAAAAATTTGAAAATGCTTTTCTAATAGCATCGCAGCTTTATTATCATTATTTACCTGGAATTCTATGTACTTACGATTGGCTTTACGCAGTGTATCAAGAGAAACTTCTTCTAATAACCTTCCTTCATGAATAATTCCCATACGATCGACTAGTTGTTCCACCTCAGCTAATATATGACTAGAAATGAGTATCGTTATATTTCTGTCTTGAGCTAAAGATTTAATGAGTTTTCGCATTTCTTTAATACCGATTGGATCTAGTCCGTTAGTTGGTTCATCTAGTATGAGTAGTTCAGGATAATGGAGAAGAGCACGTGCAATTCCTAAGCGTTGATTCATTCCTAAAGAGTACTTTCCTACTAATTTTTTTGTTTCGTGCTGCAAGCCTACAATTTCTAATGCTTCTTCAATTGCATCCCTTTTGTGAACTCCAATTATCTTTGCATTAATTAATAAGTTCTCTCTTGCAGTTAAGTTTTCATAAAATCCTGGGACCTCAACGATAGAACCAATTCTTCTTGAAATGTCTTTTGGATTCCGAAGTAAATCCTCACCGAATATTTCTATATTTCCACTTGTAGGTTTTATAAGACTAAGCAGCATATGGATTGTAGTTGTTTTACCAGCACCGTTACGCCCTATGAATCCATAAATCTCTCCTTGCCATACATTCATATTTAGATTATCTACTGACTTTTGGGTCCCGTAAACTTTAGTAGGGTTTGTCGTTTTTATAATAGAAGTGAGTGGTGTTCGGATATCATGTGAGATATTGGATAAAAGTTGTTTTCTAGCTTCTTGGGATTTCCTCGCTTCGATCTGACCCAGTTCTAATTCAGCTATTAATTCGTTTATTGAAAACACAATGTTATGTAATGAGCGGTCATTGTTTGTGAATAACCTCGTTTGTAAATTTCCTTTACGTGCACGACTTAATTTAGTGGCCATTGATTTGCAGCTTTGAATAAATTGTATTCTTGAAAAGAAAAGATATATTGTAATTAAGATAAGAGTAATAAATAAAGGTATTTTTATTCTTGGGCCCATGTGTATATTTAAAAGCCCACAAAAGATAAGTTGTAATGAAATAAGGAAGAGGATCTTATCATTTGGGGGCTTTTTCACCTACAAACTTATAACCAATTCTCCATACAGTTTGAATGAATTTTGGGTTGGAAGGATTGATTTCTATTTTCTTTCTAATATGTACCATAACGGTATTGTCATCTTCTATATAATTATCGTCCCACACATTTCGGAAGAGCTGTGTTTATATACTATTAATTGTTAAAATAAGGTTGCTAGTTTAGCTGAAAAGAATGTTCGGTAAGATGGGGGAGCGAGTCCTATGTAATAGAGAAGTGTCTAAATTGAATAGTATGTAGAAGAATAGATTAGTAAAGAAAAGTAGACGATGGTTTCTATTTTAATGAAATCTTTATAGGCCCTTATCTAGAGCTAAAAGAGTACAAAGGTATTAAATTAAATATCTTTATAAAAAGGTGTTGACGATTAGAGTATAGAGGTGTAATATAAAACAAGTCGCCGATAGCAACAACGCAGAAAGCGATAAAGAAATAAAAAAACTTAGTTGACATTGAAATATGAAAATGTTAACATAAGGGAGTCGCAAATGAGCGACAAAGAAGTTCTTTGAAAACTGAACGAAACAAACAACGTGAACGTCAATTTTTATTTTTAGATGCTAGACAAACTAACTTTATTGGAGAGTTTGATCCTGGCTCAGGATGAACGCTGGCGGCGTGCCTAATACATGCAAGTCGAGCGAATGGATTAAGAGCTTGCTCTTATGAAGTTAGCGGCGGACGGGTGAGTAACACGTGGGTAACCTGCCCATAAGACTGGGATAACTCCGGGAAACCGGGGCTAATACCGGATAATATTTTGAACTGCATGGTTCGAAATTGAAAGGCGGCTTCGGCTGTCACTTATGGATGGACCCGCGTCGCATTAGCTAGTTGGTGAGGTAACGGCTCACCAAGGCAACGATGCGTAGCCGACCTGAGAGGGTGATCGGCCACACTGGGACTGAGACACGGCCCAGACTCCTACGGGAGGCAGCAGTAGGGAATCTTCCGCAATGGACGAAAGTCTGACGGAGCAACGCCGCGTGAGTGATGAAGGCTTTCGGGTCGTAAAACTCTGTTGTTAGGGAAGAACAAGTGCTAGTTGAATAAGCTGGCACCTTGACGGTACCTAACCAGAAAGCCACGGCTAACTACGTGCCAGCAGCCGCGGTAATACGTAGGTGGCAAGCGTTATCCGGAATTATTGGGCGTAAAGCGCGCGCAGGTGGTTTCTTAAGTCTGATGTGAAAGCCCACGGCTCAACCGTGGAGGGTCATTGGAAACTGGGAGACTTGAGTGCAGAAGAGGAAAGTGGAATTCCATGTGTAGCGGTGAAATGCGTAGAGATATGGAGGAACACCAGTGGCGAAGGCGACTTTCTGGTCTGTAACTGACACTGAGGCGCGAAAGCGTGGGGAGCAAACAGGATTAGATACCCTGGTAGTCCACGCCGTAAACGATGAGTGCTAAGTGTTAGAGGGTTTCCGCCCTTTAGTGCTGAAGTTAACGCATTAAGCACTCCGCCTGGGGAGTACGGCCGCAAGGCTGAAACTCAAAGGAATTGACGGGGGCCCGCACAAGCGGTGGAGCATGTGGTTTAATTCGAAGCAACGCGAAGAACCTTACCAGGTCTTGACATCCTCTGAAAACTCTAGAGATAGAGCTTCTCCTTCGGGAGCAGAGTGACAGGTGGTGCATGGTTGTCGTCAGCTCGTGTCGTGAGATGTTGGGTTAAGTCCCGCAACGAGCGCAACCCTTGATCTTAGTTGCCATCATTAAGTTGGGCACTCTAAGGTGACTGCCGGTGACAAACCGGAGGAAGGTGGGGATGACGTCAAATCATCATGCCCCTTATGACCTGGGCTACACACGTGCTACAATGGACGGTACAAAGAGCTGCAAGACCGCGAGGTGGAGCTAATCTCATAAAACCGTTCTCAGTTCGGATTGTAGGCTGCAACTCGCCTACATGAAGCTGGAATCGCTAGTAATCGCGGATCAGCATGCCGCGGTGAATACGTTCCCGGGCCTTGTACACACCGCCCGTCACACCACGAGAGTTTGTAACACCCGAAGTCGGTGGGGTAACCTTTATGGAGCCAGCCGCCTAAGGTGGGACAGATGATTGGGGTGAAGTCGTAACAAGGTAGCCGTATCGGAAGGTGCGGCTGGATCACCTCCTTTCTATGGAGAATTGATGAACGCAGTTCATCAATAAACGTTGACTTGTTTCGTTTCGTTCAGTTTTGAGAGAACTATCTCTCAAGTTTAAATGTATGTTCTTTGAAAACTAGATAACAGTGTAGCTCATATTTTTTTAATTTTAGTTTGGTTAAGTTAGAAAGGGCGCACGGTGGATGCCTTGACACTAGGAGTCGATGAAGGACGGGACTAACGCCGATATGCTTCGGGGAGCTGTAAGTAAGCTTTGATCCGAAGATTTCCGAATGGGGAAACCCACTATACGTAATGGTATGGTATCCTTACCTGAATACATAGGGTATGGAAGACAGACCCAGGGAACTGAAACATCTAAGTACCTGGAGGAAGAGAAAGCAAATGCGATTTCCTGAGTAGCGGCGAGCGAAACGGAATCTAGCCCAAACCAAGAGGCTTGCCTCTTGGGGTTGTAGGACATTCTATACGGAGTTACAAAGGAACGAGGTAGACGAAGCGACCTGGAAAGGTCCGTCACAGAGGGTAACAACCCCGTAGTCGAAACTTCGTTCTCTCTTGAATGTATCCTGAGTACGGCGGAACACGTGAAATTCCGTCGGAATCTGGGAGGACCATCTCCCAAGGCTAAATACTCCCTAGTGATCGATAGTGAACCAGTACCGTGAGGGAAAGGTGAAAAGCACCCCGGAAGGGGAGTGAAAGAGATCCTGAAACCGTGTGCCTACAAATAGTCAGAGCCCGTTAATGGGTGATGGCGTGCCTTTTGTAGAATGAACCGGCGAGTTACGATCCCGTGCGAGGTTAAGCTGAAGAGGCGGAGCCGCAGCGAAAGCGAGTCTGAATAGGGCGTTTAGTACGTGGTCGTAGACCCGAAACCAGGTGATCTACCCATGTCCAGGGTGAAGTTCAGGTAACACTGAATGGAGGCCCGAACCCACGCACGTTGAAAAGTGCGGGGATGAGGTGTGGGTAGCGGAGAAATTCCAATCGAACCTGGAGATAGCTGGTTCTCCCCGAAATAGCTTTAGGGCTAGCCTTAAGTGTAAGAGTCTTGGAGGTAGAGCACTGATTGAACTAGGGGTCCTCATCGGATTACCGAATTCAGTCAAACTCCGAATGCCAATGACTTATCCTTAGGAGTCAGACTGCGAGTGATAAGATCCGTAGTCAAGAGGGAAACAGCCCAGATCGCCAGCTAAGGTCCCAAAGTGTGTATTAAGTGGAAAAGGATGTGGAGTTGCTTAGACAACTAGGATGTTGGCTCAGAAGCAGCCACCATTTAAAGAGTGCGTAATAGCTCACTAGTCGAGTGACTCTGCGCCGAAAATGTACCGGGGCTAAATACACCACCGAAGCTGCGAATTGATACCAATGGTATCAGTGGTAGGGGAGCGTTCTAAGTGCAGTGAAGTCAGACCGGAAGGACTGGTGGAGCGCTTAGAAGTGAGAATGCCGGTATGAGTAGCGAAAGACGGGTGAGAATCCCGTCCACCGAATGCCTAAGGTTTCCTGAGGAAGGCTCGTCCGCTCAGGGTTAGTCAGGACCTAAGCCGAGGCCGACAGGCGTAGGCGATGGACAACAGGTTGATATTCCTGTACCACCTCTTTATCGTTTGAGCAATGGAGGGACGCAGAAGGATAGAAGAAGCGTGCGATTGGTTGTGCACGTCCAAGCAGTTAGGCTGATAAGTAGGCAAATCCGCTTATCGTGAAGGCTGAGCTGTGATGGGGAAGCTCCTTATGGAGCGAAGTCTTTGATTCCCCGCTGCCAAGAAAAGCTTCTAGCGAGATAAAAGGTGCCTGTACCGCAAACCGACACAGGTAGGCGAGGAGAGAATCCTAAGGTGTGCGAGAGAACTCTGGTTAAGGAACTCGGCAAAATGACCCCGTAACTTCGGGAGAAGGGGTGCTTTCTTAACGGAAAGCCGCAGTGAATAGGCCCAAGCGACTGTTTAGCAAAAACACAGGTCTCTGCGAAGCCGTAAGGCGAAGTATAGGGGCTGACACCTGCCCGGTGCTGGAAGGTTAAGGAGAGGGGTTAGCGTAAGCGAAGCTCTGAACTGAAGCCCCAGTAAACGGCGGCCGTAACTATAACGGTCCTAAGGTAGCGAAATTCCTTGTCGGGTAAGTTCCGACCCGCACGAAAGGTGTAACGATTTGGGCACTGTCTCAACCAGAGACTCGGTGAAATTATAGTACCTGTGAAGATGCAGGTTACCCGCGACAGGACGGAAAGACCCCGTGGAGCTTTACTGTAGCCTGATATTGAATTTTGGTACAGTTTGTACAGGATAGGCGGGAGCCATTGAAACCGGAGCGCTAGCTTCGGTGGAGGCGCTGGTGGGATACCGCCCTGACTGTATTGAAATTCTAACCTACGGGTCTTATCGACCCGGGAGACAGTGTCAGGTGGGCAGTTTGACTGGGGCGGTCGCCTCCTAAAGTGTAACGGAGGCGCCCAAAGGTTCCCTCAGAATGGTTGGAAATCATTCGTAGAGTGCAAAGGCATAAGGGAGCTTGACTGCGAGACCTACAAGTCGAGCAGGGACGAAAGTCGGGCTTAGTGATCCGGTGGTTCCGCATGGAAGGGCCATCGCTCAACGGATAAAAGCTACCCCGGGGATAACAGGCTTATCTCCCCCAAGAGTCCACATCGACGGGGAGGTTTGGCACCTCGATGTCGGCTCATCGCATCCTGGGGCTGTAGTCGGTCCCAAGGGTTGGGCTGTTCGCCCATTAAAGCGGTACGCGAGCTGGGTTCAGAACGTCGTGAGACAGTTCGGTCCCTATCCGTCGTGGGCGTAGGAAATTTGAGAGGAGCTGTCCTTAGTACGAGAGGACCGGGATGGACGCACCGCTGGTGTACCAGTTGTTCTGCCAAGGGCATAGCTGGGTAGCTATGTGCGGAAGGGATAAGTGCTGAAAGCATCTAAGCATGAAGCCCCCCTCAAGATGAGATTTCCCATAGCGTAAGCTAGTAAGATCCCTGAAAGATGATCAGGTTGATAGGTTCGAGGTGGAAGCATGGTGACATGTGGAGCTGACGAATACTAATAGATCGAGGACTTAACCATATAATATGAAGCAAATGTTATCTAGTTTTGAAGGAATATACCTTCATCAGTTTGGTGATGATGGCAGAGAGGTCACACCCGTTCCCATACCGAACACGGAAGTTAAGCTCTCTAGCGCCGATGGTAGTTGGGACCTTGTCCCTGTGAGAGTAGGACGTCGCCAAGCAAAAACCTAAGTCGTTTCGACTTAGGTTTTTTTGTGTATATTTTTATTTACCAAATGTTAAAATCCATAAATTTAATAAGACTAAAGACAAAAAAATGAAATAGAAACGGTATAAAATAAAATGTGGATATTAAAGTGATAAGAAGATTATAAAGTAATACGTTTAAATATTAATTGATTGAAGGTAAGGATTACCTTTTTATGTTAATTTAGTTGTAGAATAAACAGTAATGTTTTTGATCTAATATGAAAAGGTTATGCGAAAAAGAGCTGGATGGCTATTTTTCACATAACCTTTTTGTGGTTTTAAAGGATTTTACTTAAGAAAAAATCTATAATTAAGGTAGTTAACATATATTTTTTGATGGGTGTGGGGGATTATGAAAGAAATATGCATGTTATTAGTGGCTGTTATATTATGGGGGACGGCAATTGCGCCAACGAAATGGGCATTAGAATCTATTCAACCATTTACTTTGTTATTTATTCGTCTTTTCTTCGCAGGGGGAATTTGTATGCTTTTTTCATATGGCCAACTTCAAAAAGCAATCGCACATAAACATATTCCGTGGAAAAGAATGAGTTTGCTATCTTTTACTGGTGTAGCTGGGTATTTTATGTTCACATCCTACGGGATTTCTTTAACAAGTGGATTACATGTTAGTATCATTGATGCTGCATTGCCATTAGTTACAATTCTTTTTTCAGCGTTCTTTTTGAAAGAGAAAATTCAGCCGAATTATTGGATCGGTATTATATTGGGGGCTATAGGGGTACTTCTTATTACAATTTCATCTAATAATGCTGATCAAGAGGTATCTTTAATAGGAGATATCCTTATTTTATTAAGCACCTTCTTATTTGCTTTCTATACAGTATTGTTAAAACAGCCGAAACAGGAACAGTATCTATCAAACAAGGTTTTTACAACATTAACTTTAATCATTGGATCGGTTATTTTATTACCATTTGCAATGGTAGAAACTTTTTATTACGGTTTCCCAAAGATTGAAACCTGGAAGACTGGACTTAGTGTAATGTATCTTGTTATTGGAGCAACAATTTTAGCATATTGGTTTTGGAATAAAGCACTAGAGAGAGTTTCAGCATCAGTAAGTGGATTATATTTAAATGCATTACCGCTAATAAGTATTGTTGCTTCAATTGTTCTATTAAATGAATCTTTAACGTGGAGAATAGTAATAGGCGGTGGCTTAGTCTTATTTGGAGTGTTATGGGCGGATAAAAGTAAATGAATTGATCTATTTATCAATTCCCGACAGAAAACTTCCGCCTCAAGGAATGAGTAGGACGATAGTTTAAATAGAGAGGAGTTCAAAAGTTTAAAGAGTGCATGTATATAATGTGTAATCAAAAGGACGTCTTGTATGTAATAGGATGTCCTTTTTTATTATTTTCATTGAAATAGAGAAATAGGATAACTGAAATTAATATAGAAAATACCTTTGGGAATTATTTTTATTATTAATTGAATAAAAGGTGTTGACGATTATCCTATAGAGGTGTAATATAGGACAAGTCGCCGATAGCAACAACGCAGAAAGCGATAAAAGAAATAAAAAAACTTAGTTGACATTGAAATATGAAAATGTTAACATAAGGGAGTCGCAAATGAGCGACAAAGAAGTTCTTTGAAAACTGAACGAAACAAACAACGTGAACGTCAATTTTTATTTTTAGATGCTAGACAAACTAACTTTATTGGAGAGTTTGATCCTGGCTCAGGATGAACGCTGGCGGCGTGCCTAATACATGCAAGTCGAGCGAATGGATTAAGAGCTTGCTCTTATGAAGTTAGCGGCGGACGGGTGAGTAACACGTGGGTAACCTGCCCATAAGACTGGGATAACTCCGGGAAACCGGGGCTAATACCGGATAATATTTTGAACTGCATGGTTCGAAATTGAAAGGCGGCTTCGGCTGTCACTTATGGATGGACCCGCGTCGCATTAGCTAGTTGGTGAGGTAACGGCTCACCAAGGCAACGATGCGTAGCCGACCTGAGAGGGTGATCGGCCACACTGGGACTGAGACACGGCCCAGACTCCTACGGGAGGCAGCAGTAGGGAATCTTCCGCAATGGACGAAAGTCTGACGGAGCAACGCCGCGTGAGTGATGAAGGCTTTCGGGTCGTAAAACTCTGTTGTTAGGGAAGAATAAGTGCTAGTTGAATAAGCTGGCACCTTGACGGTACCTAACCAGAAAGCCACGGCTAACTACGTGCCAGCAGCCGCGGTAATACGTAGGTGGCAAGCGTTATCCGGAATTATTGGGCGTAAAGCGCGCGCAGGTGGTTTCTTAAGTCTGATGTGAAAGCCCACGGCTCAACCGTGGAGGGTCATTGGAAACTGGGAGACTTGAGTGCAGAAGAGGAAAGTGGAATTCCATGTGTAGCGGTGAAATGCGTAGAGATATGGAGGAACACCAGTGGCGAAGGCGACTTTCTGGTCTGTAACTGACACTGAGGCGCGAAAGCGTGGGGAGCAAACAGGATTAGATACCCTGGTAGTCCACGCCGTAAACGATGAGTGCTAAGTGTTAGAGGGTTTCCGCCCTTTAGTGCTGAAGTTAACGCATTAAGCACTCCGCCTGGGGAGTACGGCCGCAAGGCTGAAACTCAAAGGAATTGACGGGGGCCCGCACAAGCGGTGGAGCATGTGGTTTAATTCGAAGCAACGCGAAGAACCTTACCAGGTCTTGACATCCTCTGAAAACTCTAGAGATAGAGCTTCTCCTTCGGGAGCAGAGTGACAGGTGGTGCATGGTTGTCGTCAGCTCGTGTCGTGAGATGTTGGGTTAAGTCCCGCAACGAGCGCAACCCTTGATCTTAGTTGCCATCATTAAGTTGGGCACTCTAAGGTGACTGCCGGTGACAAACCGGAGGAAGGTGGGGATGACGTCAAATCATCATGCCCCTTATGACCTGGGCTACACACGTGCTACAATGGACGGTACAAAGAGCTGCAAGACCGCGAGGTGGAGCTAATCTCATAAAACCGTTCTCAGTTCGGATTGTAGGCTGCAACTCGCCTACATGAAGCTGGAATCGCTAGTAATCGCGGATCAGCATGCCGCGGTGAATACGTTCCCGGGCCTTGTACACACCGCCCGTCACACCACGAGAGTTTGTAACACCCGAAGTCGGTGGGGTAACCTTTATGGAGCCAGCCGCCTAAGGTGGGACAGATGATTGGGGTGAAGTCGTAACAAGGTAGCCGTATCGGAAGGTGCGGCTGGATCACCTCCTTTCTATGGAGAATTGATGAACGCAGTTCATCAATAAACGTTGACTTGTTTCGTTTCGTTCAGTTTTGAGAGAACTATCTCTCAAGTTTAAATGTATGTTCTTTGAAAACTAGATAACAGTGTAGCTCATATTTTTTTAATTTTAGTTTGGTTAAGTTAGAAAGGGCGCACGGTGGATGCCTTGACACTAGGAGTCGATGAAGGACGGGACTAACGCCGATATGCTTCGGGGAGCTGTAAGTAAGCTTTGATCCGAAGATTTCCGAATGGGGAAACCCACTATACGTAATGGTATGGTATCCTTACCTGAATACATAGGGTATGGAAGACAGACCCAGGGAACTGAAACATCTAAGTACCTGGAGGAAGAGAAAGCAAATGCGATTTCCTGAGTAGCGGCGAGCGAAACGGAATCTAGCCCAAACCAAGAGGCTTGCCTCTTGGGGTTGTAGGACATTCTATACGGAGTTACAAAGGAACGAGGTAGACGAAGCGACCTGGAAAGGTCCGTCACAGAGGGTAACAACCCCGTAGTCGAAACTTCGTTCTCTCTTGAATGTATCCTGAGTACGGCGGAACACGTGAAATTCCGTCGGAATCTGGGAGGACCATCTCCCAAGGCTAAATACTCCCTAGTGATCGATAGTGAACCAGTACCGTGAGGGAAAGGTGAAAAGCACCCCGGAAGGGGAGTGAAAGAGATCCTGAAACCGTGTGCCTACAAATAGTCAGAGCCCGTTAATGGGTGATGGCGTGCCTTTTGTAGAATGAACCGGCGAGTTACGATCCCGTGCGAGGTTAAGCTGAAGAGGCGGAGCCGCAGCGAAAGCGAGTCTGAATAGGGCGTTTAGTACGTGGTCGTAGACCCGAAACCAGGTGATCTACCCATGTCCAGGGTGAAGTTCAGGTAACACTGAATGGAGGCCCGAACCCACGCACGTTGAAAAGTGCGGGGATGAGGTGTGGGTAGCGGAGAAATTCCAATCGAACCTGGAGATAGCTGGTTCTCCCCGAAATAGCTTTAGGGCTAGCCTTAAGTGTAAGAGTCTTGGAGGTAGAGCACTGATTGAACTAGGGGTCCTCATCGGATTACCGAATTCAGTCAAACTCCGAATGCCAATGACTTATCCTTAGGAGTCAGACTGCGAGTGATAAGATCCGTAGTCAAGAGGGAAACAGCCCAGATCGCCAGCTAAGGTCCCAAAGTGTGTATTAAGTGGAAAAGGATGTGGAGTTGCTTAGACAACTAGGATGTTGGCTCAGAAGCAGCCACCATTTAAAGAGTGCGTAATAGCTCACTAGTCGAGTGACTCTGCGCCGAAAATGTACCGGGGCTAAATACACCACCGAAGCTGCGAATTGATACCAATGGTATCAGTGGTAGGGGAGCGTTCTAAGTGCAGTGAAGTCAGACCGGAAGGACTGGTGGAGCGCTTAGAAGTGAGAATGCCGGTATGAGTAGCGAAAGACGGGTGAGAATCCCGTCCACCGAATGCCTAAGGTTTCCTGAGGAAGGCTCGTCCGCTCAGGGTTAGTCAGGACCTAAGCCGAGGCCGACAGGCGTAGGCGATGGACAACAGGTTGATATTCCTGTACCACCTCTTTATCGTTTGAGCAATGGAGGGACGCAGAAGGATAGAAGAAGCGTGCGATTGGTTGTGCACGTCCAAGCAGTTAGGCTGATAAGTAGGCAAATCCGCTTATCGTGAAGGCTGAGCTGTGATGGGGAAGCTCCTTATGGAGCGAAGTCTTTGATTCCCCGCTGCCAAGAAAAGCTTCTAGCGAGATAAAAGGTGCCTGTACCGCAAACCGACACAGGTAGGCGAGGAGAGAATCCTAAGGTGTGCGAGAGAACTCTGGTTAAGGAACTCGGCAAAATGACCCCGTAACTTCGGGAGAAGGGGTGCTTTCTTAACGGAAAGCCGCAGTGAATAGGCCCAAGCGACTGTTTAGCAAAAACACAGGTCTCTGCGAAGCCGTAAGGCGAAGTATAGGGGCTGACACCTGCCCGGTGCTGGAAGGTTAAGGAGAGGGGTTAGCGTAAGCGAAGCTCTGAACTGAAGCCCCAGTAAACGGCGGCCGTAACTATAACGGTCCTAAGGTAGCGAAATTCCTTGTCGGGTAAGTTCCGACCCGCACGAAAGGTGTAACGATTTGGGCACTGTCTCAACCAGAGACTCGGTGAAATTATAGTACCTGTGAAGATGCAGGTTACCCGCGACAGGACGGAAAGACCCCGTGGAGCTTTACTGTAGCCTGATATTGAATTTTGGTACAGTTTGTACAGGATAGGCGGGAGCCATTGAAACCGGAGCGCTAGCTTCGGTGGAGGCGCTGGTGGGATACCGCCCTGACTGTATTGAAATTCTAACCTACGGGTCTTATCGACCCGGGAGACAGTGTCAGGTGGGCAGTTTGACTGGGGCGGTCGCCTCCTAAAGTGTAACGGAGGCGCCCAAAGGTTCCCTCAGAATGGTTGGAAATCATTCGTAGAGTGCAAAGGCATAAGGGAGCTTGACTGCGAGACCTACAAGTCGAGCAGGGACGAAAGTCGGGCTTAGTGATCCGGTGGTTCCGCATGGAAGGGCCATCGCTCAACGGATAAAAGCTACCCCGGGGATAACAGGCTTATCTCCCCCAAGAGTCCACATCGACGGGGAGGTTTGGCACCTCGATGTCGGCTCATCGCATCCTGGGGCTGTAGTCGGTCCCAAGGGTTGGGCTGTTCGCCCATTAAAGCGGTACGCGAGCTGGGTTCAGAACGTCGTGAGACAGTTCGGTCCCTATCCGTCGTGGGCGTAGGAAATTTGAGAGGAGCTGTCCTTAGTACGAGAGGACCGGGATGGACGCACCGCTGGTGTACCAGTTGTTCTGCCAAGGGCATAGCTGGGTAGCTATGTGCGGAAGGGATAAGTGCTGAAAGCATCTAAGCATGAAGCCCCCCTCAAGATGAGATTTCCCATAGCGTAAGCTAGTAAGATCCCTGAAAGATGATCAGGTTGATAGGTTCGAGGTGGAAGCATGGTGACATGTGGAGCTGACGAATACTAATAGATCGAGGACTTAACCATATAATATGAAGCAAATGTTATCTAGTTTTGAAGGAATATACCTTCATCAGTTTGGTGATGATGGCAGAGAGGTCACACCCGTTCCCATACCGAACACGGAAGTTAAGCTCTCTAGCGCCGATGGTAGTTGGGACCTTGTCCCTGTGAGAGTAGGACGTCGCCAAGCAAAAACCTAAGTCGTTTCGACTTAGGTTTTTTTGTGTATATTTTTATTTACCAAATGTTAAAATCCATAAATTTAATAAGACTAAAGAAGAAAAAAGAATGAAATAGAGGCAGTTTAAAATAATGGTAATGATTTTTTGTGCTCCTGATTTTCCAAATGCTCCTAAAATAATCCCTAAGATAGGAAACATTATTTCTATCATAAGTATATATTTTAAATAATGAGAGTAGAAAAAATGGGATGATATAAATAAGTATTCAATAATTGCAGCAATTACTGCGATAGAGAAAAATAAATATGATAGCATATTAAAATTCTTCATAATCAGCCCCCTATAAATTAAACCACTATAATACCAGTTTTATTTCTATGTGGAACTTGGAAATGTATATATTTTGATTTGAGTTTACTGGAGTATTATATAAATAGCTATATGTAAAATAGATCTTTAGAAATATATATTCTAATTCCCTTTCCTTCTTGCATATAGTTGCAATTCTTCTTTTGAATATAACTAAAACACGAACGTTAACGATAACTAATAAAAAAACATTCGATTATTTATTGACATTGTTTATGAAATATTGTTAATATAGCCATAGAAACAATAATATATAAGACCTCATATAATCGCGGGGATATGGCCTGCAAGTCTCTACCTAACGACCGTTATTCGTTAGACTATGAGGGAAAGTCACTCGGTATTTTTCTATTCACAAGGGATACGTATGCCTGAGTAGAGCGCTTTCTCTCATAGTAAAAGAGAAACTGTTCTATTTCAGGCTTTTTTTATTTGAATCGGGGGGATTCTAATATGAAATCACTAGTTGGAGTCATAATGGGAAGCACGTCAGACTGGGAAACAATGAAATATGCTTGTGATATTTTAGATGAATTAAATATACCGTATGAGAAAAAAGTTGTATCCGCTCATCGGACTCCGGATTATATGTTTGAATATGCAGAAACAGCTCGTGAACGTGGGTTAAAAGTTATTATTGCTGGAGCTGGTGGAGCAGCACATTTACCAGGAATGGTTGCAGCGAAGACAAATCTTCCTGTAATCGGTGTCCCAGTTCAATCAAAAGCGTTAAACGGCCTAGATTCGTTATTATCCATTGTCCAAATGCCGGGAGGGGTTCCAGTTGCAACTGTTGCAATTGGTAAAGCTGGTTCAACAAATGCTGGTTTACTTGCTGCACAAATACTTGGATCATATCATGATGACATACATGATGCATTAGAGTTGAGACGAGAAGCTATTGAGAAAACTGTGCGCGAAGGTAGTGAGCTAGTATGACGAGAATCATCTTACCTGGAAAAACAATCGGCATTATTGGAGGCGGCCAGCTTGGAAGAATGATGGCGCTGGCAGCTAAGGAGATGGGTTATAAAATTGCTGTTTTAGATCCTACAAAGCATTCACCATGTGCACAAGTTGCTGATGTTGAAATTGTTGCACCATATGACGATTTAAAAGCAATTCAGCATTTAGCAGAGATAAGCGACGTTGTCACATATGAATTTGAGAATATTGATTATAGATGTTTACAATGGCTTGAAAAACATGCTTACTTACCACAAGGTAGTCAGTTGTTAAATAAAACGCAAAATCGTTTTACAGAAAAGAATGCAATTGAGAAAGCTGGGTTACCAGTAGCAATGTATAGATTAGTTCAAAATCAAAATCAGCTTACTGAAGCGATTGCTGAATTATCATTTCCTTCCGTCTTAAAAACGACGACAGGTGGATATGATGGGAAAGGGCAAGTTGTTTTAAGAAGTGAAGCTGATGTTGAGAAGGCACGAGAGCTTGCGGATGAAGCAGAGTGCATTCTAGAAAAATGGGTGCCTTTTGAAAAAGAAGTATCAGTTATTGTAATTCGTAGTGTAAGTGGTGAAACGAAAGTATTTCCCGTAGCGGAAAATATTCATGTAAATAACATTTTGCATGAATCTATCGTTCCAGCTCGCATTACAGAGGAACTTTCTCAAAAAGCAATTGCTTATGCAAAAGTGCTCGCGGATGAACTAGAACTTGTGGGAACACTAGCGGTAGAGATGTTTGCTACAGCTGACGGTGAGATTTACATTAATGAATTAGCACCAAGACCTCACAATTCAGGACACTATACACAGGATGCATGTGAAACGAGTCAATTTGGTCAACATATTCGAGCAATCTGTAATTTACCTCTTGGAGAAACAAATTTGTTAAAACCAGTTGTCATGGTAAACATTTTAGGCGAACATATAGAAGGGGTCCTAGGACAAGTGAATAGACTAACCGGGTGCTATTTACACTTGTATGGAAAAGAAGAAGCAAAAGCGCAGCGGAAAATGGGGCATGTTAATATTTTAAATGATAATATTGAAGTCGCTCTAGAAAAAGCGAAGAGTTTGCATATTTGGGACCATCAAGAACAACTGTTGGAGGGAAAAAGATGATTAATCGTTATACACGCCCTGAAATGGGTGCAATTTGGACGGAAGAGAACAAATTTAAAGCGTGGTTAGAAGTTGAGATTTTAGCTTGTGAAGCATGGGCTGAGCTTGGCGACATTCCAAAAGAAGATGTTAAAAAAATTCGTGAGCATGCATCATTTGATATTGATCGTATTTATGAAATTGAAAAAGAGACACGTCATGACGTAGTTGCATTCACTCGTGCTGTATCAGAAACACCAGCATTAGGTGAGGAACGTAAATGGGTTCATTACGGTTTAACATCTACAGACGTAGTAGATACAGCGTTATCTTACATCTTAAAACAAGCAAATGAAATCATATTAAAAGACTTAGAAAACTTTGTAAGCATTTTAGCTAATAAAGCGAAAGAGCATAAATACACGATCATGATGGGAAGAACACACGGTGTTCATGCAGAACCAACAACATTTGGTTTAAAACTTGGTCTTTGGTATGAAGAAATGAAACGTAACGTAGAGCGTTTCAAACAAGCTGCTGATACAGTTCGCGTTGGTAAATTATCTGGTGCGGTTGGTACATACGCGAATATTGATCCATTCGTAGAAAAATTTGTTTGTGAAAACTTAGGATTAGAAGCAGCACCAATTTCTACACAAACATTGCAACGTGATCGCCATGCTCATTACATGTCAACACTTGCACTAATCGCAACATCTATTGAAAAGATGGCAGTTGAGATTCGTGGTTTACAAAAGAGTGAAACACGTGAAGTTGAAGAGGCTTTTGCAAAAGGCCAAAAAGGTTCTTCTGCAATGCCACATAAACGTAATCCAATTGGATCTGAAAATATGACTGGTTTAGCTCGTGTTATCCGCGGTTATATGATGACAGCTTACGAGAATGTTCCATTATGGCATGAGCGCGATATTTCTCACTCTTCAGCAGAACGCGTAATTTTACCAGATGCTACAATCGCGTTAAATTACATGTTAAATCGCTTTGGTAATATCGTTAAAAACTTAACTGTATACCCAGAGAATATGAAACGCAATATGAAAAGAACATACGGCTTAATTTATTCTCAGCGCGTAATGCTTACATTAATTGACAAAGGTATGGTACGTGAAGAAGCTTATGATATCGTACAGCCTAAAGCGATGGAAGCTTGGGAAACACAAGTACAATTTAAAGAGCTTGTAGAAGCTGATGAGCGTATTACGAGCAAGTTATCACAAGAAGAAATTAATGAATGCTTCAACTATGAGCATCATATGCAACACGTTGATACAATCTTTGAACGCCTTGGGTTAAACGAAGCGTAAAATTTCATATGGCACAGAATAGAGTCATTCTGTGCCATTCTTTATAAAAATATTATTCACATTTTTCAAACTACAGGGGGCTTGCGAAATGCAAAAGCTAGAATTGCTGTATGAAGGTAAGGCAAAAAGAATTTATCGTACAGAATCAGCAGATATGGTTTGGGTAGAGTACAAAGATAGTGCGACTGCTTTCAATGGGGAGAAAAAAGAGACGATTACAGGAAAAGGTCGTTTGAACAATGAGATTACAACTTTATTGTTCAGAATGTTACAAGAAGTAGGAATAAAAACACATTTTGTTGAGAAGTTATCTGAAACAGAGCAACTTGTAAAAAAAGTGAGTATTATTCCTTTAGAAGTTGTCACAAGAAATGTAATTGCAGGAAGCCTTTCAAAACGATTAGGAATGGAAGAGGGAACTGTACTTGCAGAACCAATCGTAGAATTTTACTTCAAAGATGATGATTTAGGAGATCCGCTTGTAACGGAAGATCATATTCGTGTATTAAACGTTGCGTCACCAGAGCAAGTAAGCGTATTAAGAGATATGGCTCTACAAATCAATCAAGTATTGATTGAGCATTTCGCAAGCTGTCGTGTAAGATTAATAGATTTTAAATTAGAGTTTGGTGTAACGGAAGAAGGAGAAATCATATTAGCGGATGAGATTTCACCAGATACTTGCCGTTTATGGGATGAAACGAGCAATGAAAAGTTTGATAAAGACGTATTCCGTCGCGATCTTGGAAATTTAACAGAAGCTTATGAAGAGATTTTAAAACGTTTAGGGGGAATTTCACATGTATAAAGTTAAGGTATATGTAACGTTAAGAGAAAGCGTATTAGATCCACAAGGAACAGCAGTAAAAGGGGCACTTCATAGTCTTTCGTTCACAGAAGTACAAGACGTTCGAATCGGAAAATATATGGAATTAACAATTGATAAATCAGTATCTGACCTTGACGCAAAGGTAAAAGAAATGTGTGAAAAACTATTAACAAACGTTGTAATGGAAGACTTCCGTTATGAAGTTGAGGAGGTTGTCGCACAGTGAAATTTGCAGTCATAGTATTCCCAGGTTCGAACTGTGATGTCGATATGTTCCATGCAATTAAAGATGAGCTTGGTGAAGAAGTAGATTACGTTTGGCACGATAGAGAGAATTTAGATGAATATGATGCAATTTTACTACCTGGTGGATTCTCTTACGGTGACTATTTACGTTGCGGTGCTATTTCTCGCTTTGCTAACGCAATGAAAGCGGTGCAAAAAGCTGCTGAGCAAGGAAAGCCAATTTTAGGAGTGTGTAATGGATTCCAGATTCTTGTTGAATCAGGATTACTACCAGGAGCATTAATGAGAAACGAAAACTTAAAGTTTATGTGCCGTACGGTTCAGTTACGTGTTGAAAATAATGAAACTATGTTTACATCACAATATGAAAAAGATGAAGTAATCAATATTCCAATTGCACATGGTGAGGGGAATTACTATTGTGATGAAGCAACTCTTAAACAATTAGAAGAGAATAATCAAATCGCATTCCGTTACGTAGAAAATCCGAACGGTAGCGTTTCAGACATTGCTGGTATTGTAAATGAAAAGGGAAATGTACTTGGTATGATGCCACACCCAGAGCGTGCTGTAGATGAATTGCTTGGTGGTGCTGAAGGGTTAAAAGTCTTTCAATCTATCTTAAAACAGTGGAGGGAAACATATGTCGTTAATGCTTGAACCAAATCCAACACAAATTAAAGAAGAGCGCATATATGCGGAAATGGGGCTAACAGACGAAGAGTTTGCCATGGTTGAAAAGATTTTAGGCCGTCTGCCGAATTATACAGAAACAGGATTATTCTCTGTTATGTGGTCTGAACATTGTAGTTATAAAAATTCGAAGCCAGTACTTCGTAAATTCCCAACGACGGGTGAGCGTGTTCTGCAAGGACCTGGAGAAGGTGCTGGAATTGTAGACATCGGTGATAATCAAGCGGTTGTATTTAAAATGGAAAGCCATAACCACCCTTCTGCAATTGAACCATATCAAGGAGCAGCAACAGGCGTTGGCGGTATTATTCGTGATGTATTCTCTATGGGAGCACGTCCGGTAGCTCTATTAAACTCACTTCGCTTCGGTGAATTACAATCACCACGTGTGAAATATTTATTCGAAGAAGTGGTAGCAGGAATTGCAGGATACGGTAACTGCATCGGTATTCCTACTGTTGGCGGCGAAGTACAATTTGATCCATGTTATGAAGGAAATCCACTTGTAAATGCAATGTGCGTAGGTTTAATTAACCATGAAGATATTAAAAAAGGGCAAGCACACGGTGCTGGCAATACAGTAATGTACGTAGGAGCATCAACTGGTCGTGACGGTATTCACGGTGCAACATTCGCATCTGAAGAACTATCTGAAAGCTCAGAAGCAAAACGTCCAGCAGTTCAAGTAGGAGATCCATTTATGGAGAAACTTCTTATCGAAGCATGTTTAGAACTTATCCAGTCTGATGCACTTGTTGGAATTCAAGATATGGGAGCTGCTGGTTTAACGTCATCTTCTGCAGAAATGGCAAGTAAAGCAGGTATGGGTATTGAAATGTACTTAGATGATGTACCACAGCGTGAAACGGGAATGACACCATATGAAATGATGCTATCCGAATCACAAGAGCGTATGTTAATTGTTATAAAAAAAGGTAGAGAGCAAGAAATAGTAGATTTATTTGAGAAGTATGGTCTTGCAGCAGTTACGATGGGGAAAGTAACGGAAGATAAAATGCTTCGTTTATTCCATAAAGGTGAAAAGGTAGCTGAAGTTCCAGCAGATGCTCTTGCAGAAGAAGCACCAATTTATCATAAACCATCAAAAGAAGCAGCATACTTTGCTGAGTTCCAGCAGATGAAAATGGAAACACCAAAAGTAGAAGATTACAAAGAAACGTTATTCGCTTTACTACAACAACCGACGATTGCAAGTAAAGAGTGGGTATATGATCAATATGATTATCAAGTACGCACTAGCACAATCGTTACACCAGGTTCAGATGCAGCAGTTGTACGTGTACGCGGTACAGAAAAAGGATTAGCAATGACGACGGATTGTAACTCTCGCTACATTTATTTAGATCCAGAAGTAGGCGGTAAAATTGCAGTAGCAGAGGCAGCACGTAATATCGTATGTTCTGGCGGAGAACCACTTGCAATTACAGATTGCTTAAACTTTGGTAACCCAGAAAAACCAGAGATTTTCTGGCAAATTGAAAAATCAGTAGACGGTATGAGTGAAGCTTGTCGCACACTACAAACGCCAGTTATCGGCGGGAATGTATCAATGTATAACGAGCGTAGCGGTGAAGCTGTATATCCAACACCAACTGTTGGGATGGTTGGTCTTGTACATGATTTAAAACACGTAACAACACAAGAATTTAAGCAAGCTGGCGATTTAGTTTACGTAATCGGAGAGACGAAAGCTGAGTTTGGTGGAAGTGAATTACAGAAAATGATTCACGGCAAAATTTTCGGCCAATCACCAAGTATCGATCTAGATGTAGAATTAAAACGCCAAAAACAAGTATTAGAAGCAATTCAAGCTGGCCTTGTTCAATCTGCACATGATGTCGCTGAAGGTGGTTTAGCAGTTGCAATTTCTGAAAGTGCAATTGGTGCTAACGGTTTAGGTGCTACTGTGAAATTAGATGGGGAAGCAACGGCGGTATTATTTGCGGAATCACAATCTCGCTTCGTTCTAACTGTAAAACGTGAAAATAAAGAAGCGTTCGAGAAAGTCGTTGAAGCAATTCAAGTTGGAGAAGTAACAAATACAAATGAAGTAACAATTCATAATGAAGAAAATGAAGTATTACTTACAGCAAATGTAGATGAAATGAGAAAGGCTTGGAAAGGGGCAATCCCATGCTTGCTGAAATAAAGGGGTTAAATGAAGAATGTGGCGTTTTCGGAATTTGGGGGCATGAAAATGCAGCACAAGTTTCGTACTACGGATTGCACAGTTTGCAGCACCGTGGGCAAGAGGGCGCAGGCATTGTTGTAAATAATGGGGAAAAAATCATTGGTCACAAGGGGTTAGGTTTAATATCAGAAGTGTTTTCAAGAGGTGAGCTAGAAGGATTAAACGGAAAATCAGCAATTGGACACGTACGATATGCAACAGCGGGTGGAAGTGAAGTTGCTAACGTTCAACCATTATTATTCCGTTTTTCTGATCATAGTATGGCGCTAGCTCATAACGGAAATTTAATTAATGCAAAGATGCTTCGTCGTGAATTAGAGGCAGAGGGAAGTATTTTTCAAACGAGTTCAGATACAGAAGTACTTTTACATCTCATTAAACGTAGTACGAAAGATTCTTTAATTGAAAGTGTAAAAGAGGCTTTAAATAAAGTAAAAGGTGCGTTTGCATATCTTTTACTAACTGGAAATGAAATGATTGTTGCGCTAGATCCGAATGGATTCCGTCCTCTTTCAATTGGAAAGATGGGAGATGCTTACGTTGTAGCATCAGAAACATGTGCTTTCGATGTAGTAGGTGCAACATATATTCGTGATGTAGAACCTGGTGAACTGCTTATCATTAATGACGAAGGAATTCATGTAGATCGTTTTACAAATGAAGTAGACCATGCAATTTGTAGTATGGAATACATTTACTTTGCACGTCCGGATTCTAATATTGCAGGTATTAACGTTCATGCAGCACGTAAAAACATGGGGAAACGTTTAGCAGCGGAAGCTCCTATTGAAGCTGATGTTGTTACTGGTGTACCAGATTCTAGTATTTCAGCTGCGATCGGCTATGCAGAGGCAACAGGCATTCCGTATGAGTTAGGATTAATTAAAAATCGTTACGTTGGACGTACATTTATTCAACCTTCTCAAGAACTGCGCGAGCAAGGGGTAAAGATGAAGCTTTCCGCAGTAAGAGGTGTAGTTGAAGGGAAACGAGTTGTTATGATTGACGACTCTATCGTAAGAGGAACGACAAGTAAACGAATTGTTCGTATGCTTCGTGAGGCTGGAGCGACAGAGGTTCATGTAAGAATTGCTTCACCGCCTCTTAAGTATCCATGTTTCTATGGCATTGATATTCAAACGAGAAAAGAATTAATTGCAGCAAATAATACAGTAGAAGAAATCCGTGAAATAATCGGAGCAGATTCTTTAACATTTTTAAGCGAAGATGGATTAGTAGATGCAATTGGACGTCCATATGAAGGGAAATATGGCGGTCTATGTATGGCTTACTTCAATGGAGACTATCCAACAGCTCTTTATGATTATGAGCAAGAGCTTTTAGAAAGTATGAAATAGGAAAGTGAAAAAAGCTTCTACTTCTTTTGATGTAGAAGCTAGCTTCTTTCTTAAAACGGCCGCCCTGGATGGGGAGAAATTAAAAGACGAGGTGTAAATAACGATGGCGAATGCATATAAGCAAGCAGGAGTAGATATTGAAGCTGGATATGAAGCGGTATCTCGCATGAAAAAACACGTACAAACAACAATGAGAAAAGAAGTACTAGGCGGTTTAGGCGGTTTTGGGGGTATGTTTGATCTATCAAAATTTGCATTAGAAGAACCTGTATTAGTATCTGGAACAGATGGCGTGGGAACGAAATTGATGCTCGCTTTTATGGCAGATAAACATGACACTATTGGTATTGATGCAGTAGCAATGTGTGTAAATGATATTGTTGTCCAAGGGGCAGAGCCGCTTTTCTTCCTTGATTATATTGCTTGTGGTAAAGCTGAACCTAGTAAAATTGAAAACATCGTCAAAGGTATATCAGAGGGCTGTCGCCAAGCTGGTTGTG
The DNA here is from genome assembly GCF_018966865.1 of Bacillus sp. NP247. Taxonomy (NCBI): domain Bacteria; kingdom Bacillati; phylum Bacillota; class Bacilli; order Caryophanales; family Bacillaceae; genus Bacillus; species Bacillus sp. NP247. Next base: position 2,995,598 of record NZ_CP076653.1, read on the forward strand.
CATTAATTGGTGGAGAAACAGCTGAAATGCCAGGTATGTATTCTACGGAAGAATACGATTTAGCTGGTTTTACAGTTGGGATTGTTGATAAAAAGAAAATTGTAACGGGTGAAAAGATTGAAGCTGGTCACGTATTAATTGGCTTAGCATCTAGCGGTATTCATAGTAATGGTTACTCTTTAGTACGAAAAGTGTTACTAGAAGATGGAGAACTATCTTTAAATCGCATTTATGGACGCTTAGAGCTACCTCTTGGTGAGGAATTATTAAAACCAACGAAAATTTATGTCAAACCTATTTTAGAACTATTGAAGAAACATGAAGTATACGGTATGGCACATATTACAGGTGGCGGATTCATTGAAAATATTCCACGTATGTTGCCAGAAGGAATCGGTGCTGAAATTGAGCTAGGAGCTTGGGAAATTCAGCCGATCTTCAGTTTACTTCAAGAAGTTGGGAAACTAGAAGAGAAAGAAATGTTCAATATTTTTAACATGGGTATTGGTATGGTAGTAGCGGTGAAGGAAGAAGATGCAAAAGATGTTGTTCGTCTTCTTGAAGAGCAAGGAGAAACAGCGCGTATTATTGGACGTACTGTACAAGGGGCTGGCGTTACTTTCAATGGGGGCACAGCACTATGAGTAGATTAGCAGTTTTTGCTTCTGGAAGTGGATCTAACTTTCAATCTCTCGTTAATGCGGTAGAAGAAAAAAGATTGGATGCAGAAATTAGTTTATTAGTATGTGATAAACCAGAAGCACGTGCTGTTGGACGGGCACATTATCATCATATTCCGTGTTTCGCCTTTTCAGCGAAAGCATATGAGTCAAAAGAAGCATTTGAAAAAGAAATATTAAAGAAGCTAGAAGAGTATGAAATTGATTATGTTATTTTAGCTGGGTATATGCGTTTAATTGGGCCGACTTTACTAGGAGCGTACGGTGGGAAGATTATTAACATTCATCCATCACTATTACCGAGTTTTCCGGGTAAAGATGCTGTCGGTCAAGCGTTAGAAGCAGGTGTGAAAGTAACTGGAGTAACAATTCATTATGTAGATGCAGGTATGGATACAGGTCCAATTATTGCGCAAGAAGCAGTAGTTGTTTCTGAAGGGGATACGAGAGAAAGCTTACAAAAGAAAATTCAACAAGTTGAACATAAATTATACGTAAATACAGTGAATCAAATTGTTCAGTCTGCGAAAGAAACAACTGTTAACTAACATACAACCAGGGGTGAAGGATAAATGAAAAAGCGTGCATTAGTAAGTGTTTCAGATAAAACAGGAGTAGTAGAATTTGTTAAAGGTTTACTTGAACAAGGGATTGAAGTTATTTCAACAGGTGGTACGAAAAAATTATTAGAAGAAAACGGCTTACAAGTAATTGGTATTTCTGAAGTAACTGGTTTCCCGGAAATTATGGATGGCCGTGTAAAAACATTACATCCAAATATTCATGGTGGTCTATTAGCAGTTCGTGATAATGAAACGCATGTAGCGCAAATGAATGAATTAGGTATTCAACCAATTGACTTTGTTGTTGTTAACTTATACCCATTTAAAGAAACAATCGCTAAGCCTGATGTAACATTTGCTGATGCAATTGAAAATATTGATATCGGTGGCCCAACAATGATTCGCTCTGCTGCGAAAAATCATAAATTTGTATCGGTAATTGTAGATCCGGTCGATTATGATGTTGTATTAGCAGAACTGAAAGAGAACGGTGAAGTAACAGAGGAAACGAAACGTAAATTAGCAGCGAAAGTATTCCGTCATACAGCAGCATATGATGCGTTAATTTCTAACTATTTAACAGAGCAAATGGGCGAAGAAAGCCCTGAAACAGTAACAGTGACATTTGAGAAAAAACAAGATTTACGCTATGGCGAAAATCCACATCAAAAAGCGACATTCTATAAAGCGCCATTCGCAGCAACTTCTTCTGTTGCATACGCAGAACAATTACACGGTAAAGAATTATCTTATAACAATATCAACGATGCGGATGCAGCACTTAGCATCGTGAAAGAATTTACAGAACCAGCAGTAGTAGCGGTAAAACATATGAACCCATGTGGTGTTGGAGTAGGAACTGATATTCATGAAGCATATACTCGTGCTTATGAAGCGGATCCAGTATCAATCTTCGGCGGTATTATTGCAGCGAATCGTGAAATTGATAAAGCTACAGCAGAAAAGTTACACGAAATTTTCTTAGAAATTGTTATCGCTCCTTCGTTCTCGCAAGAAGCTTTAGAAGTGTTGCAAAGTAAGAAGAACTTACGCTTACTAACTGTAAATATTGAAAAAGCGACAAGTGCAAGCAAAAAACTAACTTCTGTACAAGGTGGTCTTCTTGTTCAAGAAGAAGATACGTTATCATTAGATGAGGACGCAATTTCAATTCCAACGAAACGTGAACCATCAGAGCAAGAGTGGAAAGATTTAAAACTAGCTTGGAAAGTTGTAAAACATGTGAAATCAAATGCAATTGTTTTAGCGAATGATAACATGACAGTTGGTGTAGGTGCGGGGCAGATGAACCGTGTAGGTTCTGCAAAAATCGCAATTACACAAGCTGGCGAAAAAGCACAAGGTAGCGCACTTGCATCTGATGCTTTCTTCCCAATGCCAGATACAGTAGAAGAAGCAGCAAAAGCTGGTATTACAGCAATTATCCAACCAGGTGGATCAATTCGTGATGAGGATTCTATTAAAGTGGCAGATGAGTATGGGATTACGATGGTGTTCACTGGCGTACGTCATTTCAAACATTAATAGAGGATGTTTAAAAAGTCCGGTCAAGATAACTGTCGCATGTCGTCGTTGCAATGCCAGTGCGGTACTCATGTAGGAAAGCTACACTCCGTGTCCTCCTGGCAAATGCGCCTCGACCTGCTCGGTTCTCTTGATCCTCCTTTTTAAACTTACATTGATATGAAAACAAACTAGGAGCATAGCTTCTAGTTTGTACTTATTTAATTATTGGGGGATGAAATATGAATGTTTTAGTAATTGGCCGCGGTGGGCGTGAGCATGCTTTAGCTTGGAAATTTGCAAAATCTGAAAAGGTAGAAAAGGTGTATGTAGCACCAGGTAATGAAGGTATGCGAGATGTTGCAACACCAGTTGATATTGATGAGAATGATTTCGATGCATTAGTCTTATTTGCAAAAGAGAAGAATGTTGAATTAACTTTCGTTGGACCAGAGATTCCACTTATGAACGGAATTGTGGATCGTTTTAAGGAAGAGGGACTTCGTGTATTTGGTCCTAATAAAGCAGCTGCTGTTATTGAAGGTAGTAAAGCTTTTACGAAAGAATTGATGAAAAAGTATAATATACCAACTGCGGCATATGAAACTTTTACAGACTACGAAGAGGCAGTAAGGTACATTCAAAAAGTTGGTGCACCGATCGTAATTAAGGCGGATGGATTAGCTGCTGGTAAAGGTGTAACAGTAGCAATGACGCTTGAAGAGGCATTACAAGCTGTGAAAGAAATGCTACAAGATGTGAAATTCGGCGAAGCAAGCAAGAAGGTCGTTATTGAAGAGTTTTTAGATGGACAAGAATTTTCATTAATGGCATTTGTAAATGGCACAACTGTATATCCAATGGTAATTGCTCAAGATCATAAACGAGCTTTTGACGGCGATAAAGGTCCTAATACGGGCGGAATGGGTGCATATTCTCCAGTACCACAAATTCCAGAATCAGCAGTTCAAGAAGCGATTGAAACAGTATTACATCCAACTGCTAAAGCGATGATTCAAGAAAATCGTTTGTTTACAGGTATTTTATATGCAGGGCTTATTTTAACAAATGACGGTCCAAAGGTAATTGAATTTAATGCACGCTTTGGCGATCCTGAAACGGAAGTTGTATTACCTCGCTTAGAAAATGATTTAGTTGATGTATGTAACGCTGTATTAGATGAAAGTGAACTAACGTTAGACTGGTCAGAGGAAGCTGTAATTGGTGTTGTACTTGCTTCTAAAGGATATCCAGAAGCGTATAAAAAAGGTGAAATTATTAACGGGTTAGACGCACTGCAAGATGTAATTGTTTTCCACGCAGGGACGGTGATGAAACACGGTGACTTTGTAACAAATGGTGGCCGTGTATTATTTGTTGCTTGCAAGGCAAAAAATTTACAAGAGGCGAAAGATAAAGTATATAAAGAAATTGGTAAAATTGAGAGTGATGGTCTATTTTATCGAAGTGATATAGGGTATCGTGCAATTGGGCATGAGATGACGAGAAGCTAGTGTATAAAAAATCCCGCTGAGAAATCAGCGGGATTTTTTATGCATCTTTATCTTTTTTTAATTTCCCTTTTTGCTTTGCCATTTCTCGAAGCAAATACTCGATGTGTGCATTGACGCTACGAAACTCATCATTCGCCCATTTTTCGATGACTGCGTGTAATTCAGGATCAATACGTAATGGAAAGCTTTTCTTTTTGGCCATAATCACTTACAACCTTTAGTATAGGCTTCCTGTATTAATAACTGGTTGCGCACCTTTATCTGAAACGATGGCAACTAATAAGTTGTTCACCATATTTGCTTTACGCTCGTCATCGAGTTCCAGTACGCCTTCTTCATCTAACATATGGATTGAATCTTTGGCCATCTTCACAGCACCTTCAACAATCTCTTTTCTAGCAGCTAATACGGCTTTTGCTTGTTGACGTTGCAACATTGCATGGGCAATTTCTGTTGCGTAAGCTAAATGTGTTAAACGAGTTTCTAATACTTCTACGCCAGCGATTTCAAGTCGTGCTTCTAATTCACGCTTTAATTCTTCAGAGATTTCTTCAGTATTTCCTCGTAACGTGATGCAAGTTTCATCTTGGAAATTATCATAAGGATATTTTGTAGCAACGTGGCGGATTGCTGTTTCACTTTGAATTTCTACGAATCGATCGTAATGCTCAACACCAAACATTGCTTTTGCGGAATCAACAACTTTATATACGATAACGGCTGCAATTTCAATTGGATTGCCCTCAACATCGTTTACTTTTAATTTCTTACTGTTAAAGTTTTCAACACGTAAAGATACAGTTTGACGAAACGCGAATGGAATTGTTAAAAATAAACCATTTTGACGAATTGTTCCTAAATAACTACCGAAAAACGTAATTACTTTTGCTTGGTTTGGTTGAACAATACCAATACCTGTAGCGAGAACTGCGGCTAAAATAATAGTTAATGCTGCTACTATAAAAACTTCTTGCACAAGGAAAAACACGCCGATAGCGGCTAAAATTAAAATCCCGATAATACCGAGAAAACCATTTACATAAAAAACTTGTTTTTCTTTCATATGATCGCCTCCTGATATAAAAATGATATCACTTTTATATCATTACATGCAAGTGTTTTACACCTAATTTTCTGAAATTTATCGTTTGATATCTTTTATGTACGTTTTAGGGATAAACTCCAAAAGGATAAGAATGTACGTTCTGTTTTGTGGTAAAATAAAGAAGACTTAGCCGCCCACTGCAGCAGCTAAGTCCCTTTGAGAGCATCTTGCATCGTGACAAATGATTCAAAGCGGTTTTGCCAGGATCAATTCTTCAATCGCTGACTCAATCTCTTTGTCAGAAGTGTCGTAACTTCCATCTGACTTTGACTTTGGCTTGTCATGACTGGAAGCTGGATTAACTTCTTCTTTATTATGTCCTTTTTCAGTAAAATTCATGCTTGGTATTTTAAATGCGCCGATACTCATATATTTTCCAAATTTACATACTTCAGCAATAGGACAGAAACGAACAATCCCCTCTGCAATTTTCATTGCACCAATCCATAGTAAAACTTTAGACCAAGTGCACCACGGTTTGCGTACGAGTTTAGCTGTACTACAACCGAAGAGGATAAGTCCGAGTGTAATTCGAATTAGAGCATTGATTGTACCAATGTTTTGCTTCATTAGAAAAACACTCCTTTTTGATGAACTTCGAAATAGAAATACTATTTCATTTGTTAGTATTCCGTATAAGTTTTTTGATATGTAATCCAACATTTGACGTTGAAAAAGATGTTGGATTGGGCGTGTGTGTAGGTAGCTTTTTTTGTTATAATGAAAGAATGCGTAAAAGGAAGTTCAAAAAGTCCAGTAAAGATAGCTATCGCATTTCATCGTTGCATACGCCAGTCCGGGAAAGATATAGCAAGGAATTTAAAAACTCCTGATAAAAATTAACTGTTATTTTGAACAGAAGTATAGATATAACTAGAGAAAAGAAAGGGTGTTTTCATGTACGATATTTCCAAATGGAAACATGTATTTAAGCTTGATCCAAATAAGGAGTTAAGTGACGAACATTTAGAAATGATTTGTGAATCAGGAACGGATGCTGTTATTGTAGGCGGAAGTGATGGAGTTACAATTGATAACGTATTACACATGCTAGTTAGCATTCGTAGATATGCAGTTCCTTGTGTGTTAGAGGTTTCTGATGTGGAAGCAATTACACCAGGATTTGATTTTTATTACATCCCAAGTGTTTTAAATAGCCGAAAAGTAGAATGGGTAACAGGTGTTCATCATGAGGCATTGAAAGAATTTGGGGATATTATGGACTGGGACGAAATTTACATGGAAGGATATTGTGTTTTAAATCCAGAAGCGAAAGTAGCCCAGCTTACAGATGCAAACTGTAATTTAACAGAAGATGACGTTATTGCATATGCACGTTTAGCAGACAAACTATTACATTTACCTATATTCTATTTAGAATATAGCGGGACGTATGGAGATATTGAACTTGTTAAAAATGTAAAAGCAGAATTGAAACAAGCTAAGCTATATTATGGCGGTGGTATTTCTAATGCAGAACAAGCGAAAGAAATGGCACAGTATGCTGATACAGTAGTTGTTGGAAATGTTATTTATGATGATATAAAATTGGCGTTAAAAACAGTTAAAGCAGTAAAAGGAGAGTAGGTGCAGGCGCATATGAGTACGACAGATAGGTTATTAAATGGTTTAAATCCACAGCAACAAAAAGCAGTACAAACAACAAATGGACCACTTCTATTAATGGCAGGCGCAGGTAGTGGGAAAACACGTGTGTTAACACATCGTATTGCGTATTTACTTGGTGAAAAAGGTGTAGCACCATGGAATGCACTAGCTATTACCTTTACAAATAAAGCAGCTCGTGAAATGCGCGAGCGTATTGATACACTTGTCGGACCAGAAGCAGAAGATATTTGGATTTCTACGTTCCACTCTATGTGTGTACGTATTTTACGACGTGATATCGATCGTATTGGTATTAATCGTAACTTTACAATCTTAGATTCAGGCGATCAGTTAACTGTAGTCAAAAAAATTATGAAAGAGCGCAATATTGATCCGAAGAAATTTGAGCCGCGCTCTATTTTAGCCGGTATTAGTAATGCGAAAAATGAACTGTTATCTGCAGATAAATATGCAAAAAAAATTACAATCGCTGACCCATATGAAAAATTAACGAGCGATGTATATACAGAATATCAAAAACGTCTTTTGAAAAATAACTCATTAGACTTTGATGATTTAATTATGACAACGATTCAGCTATTTGAACGTGTTCCAGAAGTACTAGAGTTTTATCAGCGTAAGTTCCAATATATTCACGTTGATGAGTATCAAGATACGAACAAAGCGCAGTACCTTCTTGTTAAACATTTAGCAGCGCGTTTTAAAAATCTTTGCGTTGTAGGTGATTCTGATCAGTCTATTTACCGCTGGCGCGGGGCTGACATTTCTAACATTTTGTCATTCGAAAAAGACTATGAGAATGCGCAAGTTATCCTGTTAGAACAAAATTATCGTTCGTCACAAAATATTTTAAATGCAGCGAATGCTGTTATTGAAAAAAATTCAAACCGTAAACCGAAAAAATTATGGACAGACAATCAAGTTGGAAGCAAAATCTCGTATTACCGTGCTGCAACGGAAAAAGACGAAGCATATTTTGTTGCGAAAAAAATTCGTGACGATATTCAAATGGGAAAACGAAAATATACTGATTTTGCAGTGTTATATCGTACAAATGCTCAGTCTCGTATGGTCGAGGAGATTTTCCTGAAATCTAATATTCCTTACAAAATTGTCGGCGGTACTAAGTTCTACGACCGTAAAGAGATTAAAGATATTTTGGCTTACTTACGTTTAATTGGGAATCCAGATGATGAAATTAGTTTCGCGCGTATTATTAACATGCCGAAGCGCGGAATTGGTGCGACTTCTATCGATAAAATTATTAATTACGGTGTACAAAATGGAATTTCATTAACTGCTGTATTTGATGAGATTGAGCATGTTGGTGTAAGTGCGAAAATTACAAAGGCAGTAAAAGAATTCGCAGGTTTATTACACAACTGGGTAAATATGCAAGAGTATTTATCTGTTACAGAGCTAGTAGAAGAAGTTATTGAAAAAACAGGCTATCGCGACATGCTGAAAAATGAGCGTACTTTAGAAGCAGAAGGTCGTCTAGAGAACTTAGACGAGTTTCTATCTGTTACGCAAACATTCGAATCTCAAAGTGAAGATAAGAGCCTTGTTGCATTCTTAACAGACTTAGCTCTTGTTGCGGATATTGATCGTGTAGATGAAGATCCGACTGCTGGTGAAGAAGTTATTTTAATGACGATGCACTCAGCAAAAGGATTAGAGTTCCCAGTTGTCTTTATTGTTGGCTTAGAGGAGGGGATATTCCCGCATACTCGTTCTCTTATGGAAGAGGATGAAATGCAAGAAGAGCGTCGTCTTGCCTATGTAGGTATTACTCGTGCAGAAGAAGAGCTATACTTATCCAATGCTCAAATGCGTACTTTATTTGGTAGAACAAGTATGAATGCAGCATCTCGATTTATTACAGAAATTCCGGCAGAATTAGTAGAATCATTAAACGAAACAGCACCGAAGCGTGAAACTTCGTTTGGTGCAAAAGGAAGAACGGCAAGTACAAGTAAAGCTACAACTACAACACGTTCTCGTTCAGCTTTCGTGCGTCCGGCTGTTAAGACAACAGGTGGCGAGCAAATTGGCTGGGCAGTAGGCGATAAAGCTTCCCACCAAAAGTGGGGAGTCGGTACAGTTGTAAGTGTAAAAGGTGAAGGCGATTCAAAAGAATTAGACATTGCGTTCCCAAGCCCAATTGGTGTTAAACGTTTATTAGCAAAATTTGCACCTGTGACGAAACAATAGGAAAGGACTGAGGATATGTCAAATGAGATAGCCAAAAAACGTATAGAAGAACTGCGTGATTTGTTAAATACATTTAACTATCAATATCACGTATTAGACAATCCTTCTGTTTCTGATGCGGAATATGACCGTGATATGCAGGAGCTTATGAAATTAGAAGCAGAGAACCCTGAATTTGTAACGGAAGACTCCCCCTCTATTCGAGTTGGGGGAGCTGTACTTGATATATTTGAAAAGGTAATGCATAAATCACCGATGTTAAGTTTAGGTAACGCATTTAATGAAGGAGATTTGCGTGATTTTGACCGAAGAGTACGTCAAGGAATTGATGATGCGAATGTAAGATATATATGCGAATTAAAAATTGACGGACTTGCTGTTTCACTTCATTATGAAAAAGGACGCTTTATTCAAGGTGCAACACGTGGTGATGGTGTAACGGGTGAAGATATTACCCAAAACTTGAAAACGATTAAAGCAATTCCACTTCGATTAAATGAAGAAGTAACGCTAGAAGCGCGAGGCGAGGCTTACATGCCGAAGCGTTCATTCGTTAAATTAAATGAGGCAAAAGAGCAAAATGGTGAAGATGTATTTGCGAACCCACGTAATGCGGCAGCAGGATCGATACGCCAACTTGATCCGAAAATTGCAGCGAAGCGTAACTTATCTATGTTTGTGTATGGTCTTGCTAATGTAGAAGAAAAAACAATTCCATCCCACAGTGAATCACTGGATTTCTTAGGTGAGCTTGGATTTAAGACGAATCCAAATCGTCGTACATGTGAAACAATTGAAGACGTAATAGCCTATGTAGAAGAGTGGCAAGAAAAACGCCCGCATCTTGATTATGAGATTGACGGAATCGTTATAAAAGTAGACGATGTTGCTATTCAAGAAAGCTTAGGAACTACAGCAAAGAGTCCAAGATGGGCAATAGCTTATAAATTCCCAGCTGAAGAAGTTGTGACGAGATTAACAGGGATTGAATTAAGTGTCGGCCGCACAGGGGTTGTAACACCAACTGCGGAGCTCGAGCCAGTTAGAGTGGCTGGTACTATCGTTCGTCGTGCTTCTTTACATAACGAAGATTTAATTCGTGAAAAGGATATTCGAATTGGTGACTACGTTGTTGTGAAAAAGGCTGGAGATATCATTCCTGAAGTTGTTAACGTTATTTTTGATAAGCGTACTGGTGAGGAAGAAGAATATCATATGCCAACGCATTGTCCAGCATGTGAGAGTGAACTTGTTCGTTTAGAAGAAGAAGTAGCACTTCGATGTATAAATCCGACTTGCCCAGCTCAAATTCGTGAAGGATTAATCCATTTCGTTTCAAGAAATGCAATGAATATTGATGGACTTGGAGAACGTGTAATTACACAACTCTTTGATGCGGATTATATTCGTACGTTTGCTGATTTATATTCATTGACGAAAGAGCAATTATTACAATTAGAACGTTTCGGTGAAAAATCAGCAACAAATTTAGTACAAGCGATTGAGAATTCTAAGGAAAACTCATTAGAGCGATTATTATTCGGTCTTGGTATTCGCCACGTCGGTGCGAAAGCCGCACGTACATTTGCTGAGCATTTCGAAACGATGGATGAGCTTGTGAAAGCAACGGAAGAAGAACTAAAAACAATTAACGAAATTGGTGGAAAAATGGCTCAATCCGTTGTAACGTATTTCGATAATGAAGATGTATTAGAGCTATTACAACAATTTAAAGAGTATGGCGTGAACATGGCATACAAAGGTATAAAAATTGCTGATTTACAAAATGTTGAATCGTACTTCGCAGGAAAAACTGTCGTCTTAACAGGGAAATTAGAAGTTATGGGCCGCAGTGAAGCGAAGAAGAAGATTGAGGCATTAGGTGGAAAAGTAACAGGAAGTGTTAGTAAAAGTACGGATTTAGTTGTTGCTGGTGAAGCTGCTGGTTCGAAATTAGCGCAAGCAGAGAAGCACAATGTTGAAGTTTGGAATGAAGAGAGGTTCTTACAAGAGCTGAATAAGTAAGAGGTGCAAACTTACGATGAAAAAAATAGCGTTAGCGGTATTAAGTCTTAGCCTACTTGTAAGTGGGTGTAGCATGGGTTCCAACAAAGATGAAAAAACAGTTGAGAAATCGGGGAAAGCGAAAGAACAAGCGGTTATCCCGAAATATTCCATTTCGGATGAATATTATAAGACAACGGTTCCATTTGATCCAGGTGAGGCACGTGGTTTAGTTGTACAAGGTTTAAACAGTCGTCTAGATATAGATGAGTTTGAAACTGGATTAATGCGCATTGCGAAAGAATCATTTAGCACGAAAGATTATTTCTTTAAAGGCGGAAATGTTCTAGATGCTCAAAATATACAAATGCTTGTAAAAAGAAAGCGTACAGATGCTGAACAAAAAGAGCTAGAGGACAAGTTGAAAAAAGATGCAGTTAAATTTCCGAATATAGGGTTGAATCCAGCCTTAAGTGAAGGATCAGAATCGCTAGAAGTAAAGAATAAAAAAAATCCAATGTATATCTCAAATATTTTAGAGCATGATTACTACGTACAAAAAGGTGAGAACAATGCTGAACGTGGTGGCATTGTAGTTGGATTAGCGATGAATTCTGTTCAATATTATGAGGAAGAGCATGGTTATCCGCGTGAGGCTGCAATTCCAGATGAAAAAATGTTAGCTGAAGGGAAAAGGATGGCACAAGAAATCTTGAAAGTAATGCAGCAAAAAAAGCCTGAAATAAAAAATATTCCGGTTACATTTGCAATTTATCGTCAAGGTCCAAAGTCTTCGCTTGTTCCAGGGAATTTTGTTTCTTATGCTAAGGTAGAAAAAGGTAGTGAAACGGTTGAGGACTGGAAACCAATCAATGAGAAATATTACTTGTTCCCGTCTGAACAAGCAAAAGCAGATAATAAGCGTCAAGATCTTGCAGGAGTGGCAAACTTTAAAGTGAAATTAAGCGAGTATTTCCAAGGTGATTATACAGCTGTTATCGGTACTGGAATGTATAAAGACGATGAATTAAAAGAAATGAAACTTGATATTCCTGTCCAGTTTAATGGGAAAGCGGAAATAATTGGTTTTACGCAATATGTAGCGGGGCTTGTTATGGAATACTTCCCGAATTATATGAAAGTACAAGTAACGATTAAATCTGTAGAAGGTCCAGAAGCTATTATTATACGTGAAGCGAAGCAAGATGAGCCGTTTGTGAAAATTTTAGATTAAATATGAGAGCTGTTCCTTTATGGAACAGCTTTTTTTCTTGAGGAATTTTGTTATAATTTAAAATGTTATAAATAAAGGGGTAAGGGGAAAAGTTATGGATGAACTAAGCTTTCAAGTCATTATTTTATTAATTGCATTTGGATTTTTAGCGGCTTTCATTGACTCGGTTGTTGGAGGGGGAGGGTTAATTTCGCTTCCTGCACTTATGTTTGTTGGCTTATCACCAGCTTCGGCAATCGCAACGAATAAATTAGCTGCAACAATGGGGACGTTTACGAGTGCAATTTATTTTATTCGATCCGGAAAGGTTGATTTTAAAATTGTAGGAAAGTTAATCCCGTTAACTATTATTGGAGCGATCGCAGGTGCTTTAGTAGTAAAGTTTATTCCGCCTGATATTTTGCGGCCACTAGTGCTCGTAATGTTGGTTTTTATTGCCATTTATATTATTGCGAAAAAAGATTGGGGAAGTGCATCTACCTATAAAAAGATGACAAAAGGAAAAACATTAATGTTTTTCTTTGTTATTTTAATGATAGGGTTTTATGATGGTTTTTTTGGACCAGGGACAGGATCCTTTTTAATTTTTGCATTTTTATTAATTGGTTTGGATTTTATTCAAGCGGCAGCATCTGGAAAACTTTTGAACTTCGTTAGTAATATCGTATCTTTAATTACTTTTTTATTTTTAGATGTGATTCATTTTGAATACGGTATAATTATGGGATTATCAATGATTTTAGGTGCTTATTTTGGATCGAAGTTTGCGGTTCAAAAAGGTGTTGGATATGTAAGGACTTTATTTTTATTAGTTACTATTTTATTAATCGGGAAAAATGTTTTGGAATATACTCATATTTTGTAGATTCATACGTATGTATGAATCTCTTTTTTTTATTATATTTTAAAAATTTATTAATTTTTAAAATATAAGTCTAGGAATATTTGAATAAATCTAAATTATCGTGTAGAATAATGTTGTAAAATGTAAACGTTTTTCTAAGGGGAGGCTAAAAAGATGGTAGTAGCATACAAACATGAGCCATTTACAGATTTTTCAGTAGAGGCTAACAAATTAGCGTTTGAAGAGGGTTTAAAGAAAGTAGAATCTTATCTTGGACAAGACTATCCATTAATTATCGGGGGAGAAAAAATCACTACAGAAGACAAAATTGTTTCTGTAAACCCTGCAAATAAAGAGGAACTTGTTGGTCGCGTTTCAAAAGCAAGCCGTGAATTAGCTGAAAAAGCAATGCAAGTAGCGGATGAAACATTCCAAACTTGGAGAAAGTCAAAACCAGAAATGCGTGCAGACATTTTATTCCGTGCTGCAGCAATCGTTCGTCGTAGAAAACATGAGTTCTCTGCTATTCTTGTAAAAGAAGCAGGTAAACCATGGAATGAGGCAGATGCTGATACAGCAGAAGCAATCGATTTTATGGAATATTATGCTCGTCAAATGTTAAAATTAAAAGACGGTATGCCAGTAGAAAGCCGTCCAATTGAATATAATCGTTTCTCTTACATTCCATTAGGAGTAGGTGTTATCATTTCTCCTTGGAACTTCCCATTCGCAATTATGGCAGGTATGACAACAGCTGCTGTAGTTTCTGGTAACACAGTATTACTAAAACCAGCTAGTACAACTCCTGTAGTAGCAGCGAAATTTATGGAAGTATTAGAAGAAGCTGGTTTACCAGCTGGCGTAGTAAACTTCGTTCCAGGTAATGGTTCTGAAGTTGGTGACTACTTAGTAGATCACCCTCGTACACGTTTCGTTAGCTTCACTGGATCTCGCGATGTAGGTATTCGTATTTATGAGCGTGCAGCAAAAGTAAACCCAGGACAAATTTGGTTAAAACGTGTTATCGCTGAAATGGGCGGTAAAGATACAATCGTTGTTGATAAAGAAGCAGATCTTGAGTTAGCAGCTAAATCTATCGTTGCATCAGCATTCGGATTCTCAGGACAAAAATGTTCTGCATGTTCTCGTGCAGTAATCCATGAAGATGTATATGATCACGTATTAAATCGTGCTGTTGAATTAACAAAAGAATTAACAGTAGGTAACCCAGATGCAAAAGATATCAACATGGGACCTGTTAATGACCAAGCTGCATTCGATAAAGTAATGAGCTATGTTGCAATTGGTAAAGAAGAAGGTAAAATCGTATCAGGTGGCGAAGGAGACGATTCTAAAGGCTGGTTCATCCAACCAACAATCGTTGCTGACGTTGCAGAAGATGCTCGTTTAATGAAAGAAGAAATCTTCGGACCGGTAGTAGCATTCTGTAAAGCAAAAGACTTCGATCATGCACTTGCAATTGCAAACAATACAGAATACGGTTTAACGGGAGCAGTTGTTACTAACAACCGTGACCATATTGAAAAAGCACGTGAAGACTTCCACGTAGGTAACTTATACTTCAACCGTGGATGTACTGGTGCAATCGTAGGTTACCAACCATTCGGTGGCTTTAACATGTCTGGTACAGACTCTAAAGCTGGTGGCCCTGATTACTTAGCACTTCACATGCAAGCAAAAACTACTTCTGAAACTTTATAAGAAATAGTAGAAGAGATCTTCACAGTCTGTGAAGATCTCTTCTTTTTGAGAAACTCTCTATAATAGAAGCTAGTTAATTTGAACTGGTAAATATTTACCGAATATTTACCAAACATTACCATGTGTTATTTAAAACTAACTAAACCCTATTAATATCGGGATAAACATGAAAATAGAAACAAAACAACGAGAAAAATTGACTTATTAGTCATATTTTTTAGTATTTATTTTGAGGATTTCCTGTATAATACAATTTGAAAGAAAATCTATGGTTAGACAAAAAAACACTCCTTTCGGTTTTGCTCACTGAAAGGAGTGTTTTTTTAGGTCGCTAAAAATTCTTCTGTGCTCATTATATTTGCGTATACTCCATTTAAACTCGCCAAAATTGTATTATGAATATAAACAGCTGGTATAGTAGCATTCTTAAATGAAAGATCCTTTGTAGCACAAGCATCATGTATAACGGTACAATGAAAGCCAAAATCAAAAGCAGCCCTTACCGTAGCATCAATACACATATGAGTCATCATCCCGCATATGACGATGTGTTCAATGTCTAAACGTTGTAATTGTTCTAAAAGATTAGTTTCTCGGAAGCTATTTGGATAATGTTTGAGTATAACAGTTTCTTCTCTAAGCGGACGGACATTCTCGTGAATATGGACACCTTCTGTATTGGGTAGGAAAAAAGTAGCGCTATCTTTTATAGCTACATGCTGGATATGAAAAATAGGTTCGTTTCTAATTCTAAAATGTTGTAGTAGCTGACTAGCATATTCACTTGCTTCTACTGGATTACGTAATTCCATCTTTCCATTTGGAAAATAATCATTTTGGATATCAACGAGTAATAGAGCTGTTTTCATATATTCACCTTCCTCTGATTTCATATTCAAATAATAGTATTCAATTCATAGAAAAAATACTCCTTTTAAAAAATATGAGGGAGAAGAATTTTACATAACTTTAAAGATTACTATTTTATTATGAATTTTTATTTGAAAATTTTAATAAAGAAATAATTAATATTTTTCTAAAAAATGTATTGACTCTCACTATTCTGAGTTCTATAATGAGAATTAATTAAATAACAATTAAATCGATACACTCTTATCCAGAGAGGTGGAGGGACTGGCCCTACGATACCTCAGCAACGGGTTTTTTAATACCGTGCTAATTCCAGCAAGCCTAAAACAGGCTTGGAAGATGAGAAGATGTGAACGAGTACATATTAGTGCTCTCCTTCTTATCTTTTATTACTGATAAGAAGGGGAGCACTTTTTATTTTACCTCGAAAGCTCTACTTCAAGTTTTTACAGCATATAGGAGGGAAGAAAATGATTTCTTTTAACAACGTAAGTAAAGTATATGAATCAGGCGGACAATCCGTTCATGCCGTGGAGGATGTAACGTTGTCAGTTGAAAAAGGCGAAATTTTTGGCATTATTGGATTTAGTGGTGCTGGAAAGAGTACGTTATTACGTCTAGTAAACATGTTAGAAAGGCCAACTGCGGGAACGATTTCAATAGATGATAGAGATATTACATCATTAACAACAAAAGAATTAAGAAAGCTAAGACAAAGAATTGGAATGATTTTTCAAAGCTTTAATTTATTTAATTCAAGAACTGTATTTGGAAATATTGCGTATCCATTAAAGTTAGCGAAATTGCCAAAGGATGAAATAAAAGAAAGAGTGAATGAATTACTAAAATTTGTTGGCCTAGAAGATAAAGCGAACTATTATCCAGAACAGTTATCAGGCGGACAAAAGCAACGCGTTGGGATTGCAAGGGCGCTTGCGACATCACCGGACATTCTCATATGTGATGAGGCAACATCAGCTTTAGATCCGGAAACAACAACAGAGATTTTAAATTTATTAAAGAAAGTAAATAGAGAGTACAATTTAACGATTCTTCTTATTACACATGAAATGCACGTTGTGAAAGAAATTTGTCACCGTGTAGCCGTTATGGAAAAAGGAAAAGTAATTGAAGAAGGAAAACTGTTTGACGTTTTCACTCAACCAAAAACAAAGACAACTCAAAATTTTGTACGCTCTGTTATTAATGATCACTTACCAGAAAGCGTGCTAGCGAAAATTCAAAACGGAGGTCAGATTTATCGCTTAACGTTTACTGGTGAGGAGACAGGACAGCCTGTACTATCATATATTGCGAAAAATTATAACGTTGATGTAAATGTTCTTTACGGAAATATTATTGAACTTCAAAATGTTTTATTTGGAAATCTTCTAGTAGAACTACAAGGTGAACAAAGAGAGATTCAAAAAGCACTACAACATCTAAGATTGCAAGTGCAGCTTAGGGAGGTGGAAGCTCATGCGAGTTGATTGGAGTATATTTTGGCCTCGCATATTAGATGCGACGGGGGATACCCTCTTAATGGTAATTGTAACCCTTATATTCGCTACAATTCTTGGTATACCTCTAGGTTTACTATTATATGTGACGCGGAAAGGGAACTTTTTAGAAAATAAATGGGTCTTTTCTATTCTTAATATCATAATTAATACAATTCGTCCGGTTCCATTCATTATCTTTTTAGTAGCTTTAAGTCCAATAACAAGAAGTGTTATCGGAACTACAATCGGAACGGCAGCAGCAATCTTTCCAATGACGTTAGTCGCCTCAATTGGTATTGCTAGAATGGTTGAAACAAACCTTGTTTCTGTTCCGAAAGGGGTAATTGAAGCAGCACAAGCAATGGGCGCTTCACCATTTAGAATTGTTTTTGAAATCCTCGTGCCAGAAGCTTTAGCGCCATTAATCTTAGGTGTCACGTTTATGACAGTTGGTTTAATTGAATTTTCTGCAGTTGCTGGGCTTGTCGGTGGTGGCGGTCTTGGTGACTTAGCGATGACATATGGTTATCAACGCTTTGATACATCAGTTATGTTTGTAACGGTCGTTTTACTTATTATTCTTGTACAGGTAGCTCAAAATTTAGGAAACTACTTTGCGAAAGTCTTTTTACGCAGATCATAAAAAGGAAGAGGGGAAAAGAAAATGAAGAAAATTTTAGCATTTGCATTATCAGCGATTGTAGGAATTACAGCCTTAAGCGGCTGCTCAGGTGGAGACACAGGTGCAGGTGCGAAAGAGAAAGTAGTTCGCGTCGGTGTAACTGGAACAGATGGAGACGCTTGGGAAATTTTAAAGAAAAAAGCTGAAAAAGAAGGGATTAAAATTAAACTGGTTGAGTTCTCTGATTACACAACGCCAAATAAAGCGTTAGCTGATGGAGATATTGAACTAAACTCATTTCAGCATATTGCTTTCTTAGAGCAATTTAAGAAGGAGCATAAGTTAGATATTACAGCTGTTGGTACAACACAAATTGCACCGATGGGCTTATACTCTGAAAAATATAAGAAAGCAAATGAAATCCCAGATGGTTCAGAAATTGCTATTCCGAATGATCCAACGAACCAAGCGCGCGCATTAAAACTTCTGGATGCAGCAGGGTTATTGAAACTTAAAAAAGATTTTGGTCTATTTGGAGATCCAAGTGGTATCGCTGAAAATCCGAAGAAGTTAAAAATTACACCGGTTATCGCACAGCAAACACCTCGTGTATTAAAAGATGTAGCAGCTTCAGTTATTAATAACGGTGTTGCTGGTCAAGCTGGATTAGATCCAGCGAAGGATCCTATTTTCTTAGAAGACCCAAAGAATGAAAATGCAAAGGCCTATATTAATATTTTCGCAGCTCGTACGAAAGATAAAAATGATCCAACACTGAACAAAGTAATTGAATTATACCATTCGAAAGAAGTAACAGATGCAATTAAGAAAGAAACAAATGGTGGTTCAATTTCAGTAGATCTTTCACTTGATGAGCTTGAAAAAATCGTAAAATAATTATTGGGTTTAACGACTAACAGTAGGAACCCCTCCGCTGTTAGCTCGTTCAACATATAATCTACTTAACAAACAAAACCCTAATTCTGTACCTTCCAATTTTGTATAACATAGAATCCAATGTTTGTTAAGTAGAGTGATGGACCAGGAGTTTGCCTGGTCTTTTTTTATTAATGAAAGCAGCTAGCGAATAGTAAGGTAATCCAAATTATAATGGGATAAGAAAATAAGCTGAAAATGAGTGTAATTACGAAGTGTTTTTTATGAATTAAGTGTTTTTTTGATGAAAAAAAGAAAATAGAAAAGAGGGTAATGAAAACTGCTGATATTAAGCCGGGATTATAGGAGCGATAAATTAAAAACAAAATAATATGTTGAACAGAGTTGAAGAAGATAGGCCCTTGTATAAAGATAATCCAGTATATAGAAGATAACACATTTAGTTGATATAGAAAGATGATAAGTAAGACAAAGGTTGTTAATATGGAAAGTGCAATGAAAAATTGTTGGCTAGTTATAAGATGAATTGAAAAATGATTAGCAAGATATTGCGGCATCTGGAAAGCTTCTTCAAGGTTATGAATGAAAAATAAAAAGGGGATTAGCCAGATCGTACGAGTAGTAACATGTCTTGCAGAAGATGTTTTCATCAATTTACATCAGCTCCAATAAAGGGATAGAAAGCCTATAAGAAAAGGCTTTCTACAAGGGTATAGTTATTCAATTACAATACTTTTTAAATTATCTTTAGGATGCTCTTGTTCTTTCGGATAAGCAGCTAGCTCCTCTTGCAAAATATTTAGCGTTTGTTTAGCGTGTTGCTGAATTGGATTCGGTAGCTCTTCTAATATACGCATACCGACTTTTATTTTTGTACGAATTATTCTTCTTAGTAGCTCCTCATGCATGCACTACACCTCCAAACCGAATGTTTAGTACATCTTCTTCAAACTTCGCTCCTTGAATAGAAAGGTGTGTTAATGTTTTTGGTAATGTGATGTTCCGTTTAACAGAACCAGCTCGAATAATAAGTTCATCACCTTTTTGATTTAATGAAAGGTTATCTTTGTTTGAAAATGGAATGGATAGAACGAAAATATATTCATCGCCATCTTTTTTCACATATTGTGTGCGACCATTAAATTTCACTTCAGTAGGAGAAGGGTCTGATTTAAATAAAGCATTTCCTACACGCTCTAACATAGGTAAACCAACAACTTCTTGTTCAAACATGGGAGCCTCGTAAATAGGAAGTGGCTGAAAACTATCTTTAATTAAGGCTTTATATTTCTTTTGTGTATCTTTCCATGCTTGAAAGTAAGGATCGGTGACAGTGTTAGGGATGACGCGGTTAATCATGATGGCATCTACGTTATAATCGTATAAATTTAAATAAGTAAAGCTACGCTGAGCTTCTTTAATGACCATTTTTTCAGGATTTACAACAACGCGAATACTCGTTACTTCTCGGTTTGATAAAATATCTCTCATTTCTCCAAGCTGTTCAAGCGTATTTGTTAATTCGTCCATAATATCATCGGTTGGAAGGGGGACACCAAGAAGTGGTTGAGCTACAGGTCGAACAACTTTTAAAATTTTTCTTTTAATAGGAAAGAGTTTTTCCATCCACCAGCCGAGCATGTCTGGAAAGCTAAGCATTGCTAAAGTTTCTCCAGTCGGTGCGCAATCAATAATGATGACATCGTATGTGTTTTGTTTATAATAATCTAGTACTCGAAGTAAGCTAATTAAATCTTCCATACCAGGGAACATCGTTAATTCTTCTGTCGTAATATCATCAGCTGCTTTGGAAGTGAAGAGTAGTGTAATATATTTCTGCAATTTCCCCCAGCCCTTTTCCATTTCATAAATAGTGTTAATTTCTTGTGCCCACAAGTTTTCGCGAATTTCTAGTGGCTCAGAAGATAGTTTTATGCCAAATGAATCTCCTAAACTATGAGCAGGATCTGTGCTCATTACTAAGGTTTTTAATCCTTGTTTTGCACTTTGGATTGCTGTTGCTGCTGAAATGCTAGTTTTTCCTACGCCGCCTTTACCTGTATACAGAATAATTCTCATCATTAATATCCCCTTTGTTTCGAATGTCGAATATTACGAGTGTCGAAATATTTAATTGAATAAAAACCCAACTAGGGTCTTATTCAATCGGAATGTTTTTCATTTTAGGTGTAGAAACCTTTTCTTTTGTTTTTTGCTGTGACGTAGCAATGTGATTCATGATCTTTTGGAATATTTGTAGTAAGAATGCTTTTTCTTCTTCTGACAATGCGTCTGTCACTAGGCTAAAGTAATAAGCCGCATTTTGTTTTACTTCTTGAACGAGTATTACGCCGTTTTCTGTTAAACGAATTAATACAATGCGTCGATCGCTTTCATTCCGGTAGCGTTCAATGTATCCCTTTTTTACAAGGCGATGTACAACGCCTGTCGTTGTACTCATCGGTATATCAAGAAGATCAGCAATTTTTGTCATTGTAATATCTGTATTTCGCTCCATCCAAAGTAAACAAAATACTTCTGTTTTAGAAAGTGTTAAATCAAGGCTTACCCATTCTTCAGGATAGAAAAGTTTCTTGGCGTTATCTAGCAGTAAGTCTAAAAAATGTTCATAGTGCAACAATTATTTCCACTCCCGTATATTTCGAGGTTCGTAATATTTGTTTTTATTTTATGTGGAATTGAAATAAATGTCAATGTTTTTAATTGTTTTTTCAGATTAGACAGAAAACCGACTTCAAAATAGGAAATTTTTGTGGTAGATTAATAAATAGAAAAAAGAAGATTTACATAAAAATCCATCATGGTAAATATATTTATCTATAATGGATGTGCAGCTAACGAGGGGGAGAACGATGAGGAGAAGAAATACGCAAGCGTTCACGTTTTTAGCATGGACTTCATTTGTTTGTGCGCTTTCAGGGATGCTAATTGGGATTTACACGTTAGATGAAACGCTTAGTGTAAAAGGGTACTATTTAATCGGAACATTATTTTTAACGATGTCTTGTTTTGTATTGCAAAAAACAATTCGTGATAATGAGGAAGATAATGAAAGATTTCCAAAAAATAAACCGTTAGATAAAGAGTAAATCGTAAAGAAAGGCATTTGCCTTTCTTTTTTTGTGTAAAAATACTGTAAGTGCCGTGTGTTGACTTGCTTGAAGTACTGAAAATTTGGTATCATCAATAGTATTGTAGATTGAACGATATATTATGGAGGTGGCCTAGCCGTGTCAAGAATTTCCGTTGAGAATGTAAAGCACGTAGCACATTTAGCACGTCTTGCAATTACTGATCAAGAAGCAGAAAAATTTCAAAAACAACTAGATGCAATTGTTACATTTGCAGAACAGTTAAATGAATTAGATACAACAGATGTAAAACCAACAACTCATGTATTAACTATGAAAAATGTTATGCGTGAAGATGTGCCAGAAAAAGGTTTACTAGTAGAAGAAGTATTAAAAAATGCACCGGATCACAAAGATAATCAAATTCGTGTTCCAGCAGTATTAGAATAGAGGAGGGAATTTCGATGTCATTATTTGATCATTCTGTATCAGAGTTACATAAGAAGTTAAACAACAAAGAAATTTCCGTTACGGATTTAGTAGAAGAATCTTACAAACGTATTTCAGATGTTGAAGATAACGTAAAAGCTTTTCTTACATTAGATGAAGAAAATGCACGTGCGAAAGCGAAAGAATTAGATGCAAAGATTGGTGCTGAGGATAATGGTTTATTATTCGGTATGCCAATCGGTGTAAAAGATAACATTGTAACTAACGGTCTTCGTACAACTTGTGCGAGCAAAATGCTAGCAAACTTCGATCCAATTTACGATGCGACAGTTGTACAAAAGCTAAAAGCTGCTGACACAGTTACAATCGGTAAATTAAATATGGACGAGTTCGCAATGGGTTCTTCAAATGAAAACTCAGGTTTCTACGCTACAAAAAATCCATGGAACTTAGATTACGTTCCAGGCGGATCTAGTGGTGGTTCTGCAGCAGCAGTAGCGGCAGGAGAAGTATTATTCTCTCTAGGTTCTGATACGGGTGGTTCTATCCGTCAGCCAGCTGCATATTGCGGTGTTGTAGGTTTAAAACCAACTTACGGACGTGTATCTCGTTACGGATTAGTAGCATTCGCATCTTCACTTGACCAAATCGGACCGATCACCCGTACAGTAGAAGACAATGCATACTTATTACAAGCTATTTCAGGTATTGACCGTATGGATGCAACTTCTGCAAACGTTGAAGTAGGAAACTACTTAGCTGGTTTAACAGGCGACGTTAAAGGTTTACGCATTGCTGTACCGAAAGAATACTTAGGCGAAGGTGTTGGCGAAGAAGCTCGTGAGTCAGTACTAGCGGCTTTAAAAGTGTTAGAAGGTATGGGCGCAACTTGGGAGGAAGTATCTCTTCCGCACTCTAAATACGCTCTAGCAACGTATTACTTATTATCTTCTTCTGAAGCATCTGCTAACCTTTCACGCTTTGATGGCGTACGTTACGGTGTTCGTTCTGATAATGTAAATAATTTATTAGATCTTTACAAAAACACACGTAGCGAAGGTTTCGGTGATGAAGTAAAACGTCGTATTATGCTTGGTACATTTGCTCTTAGCTCTGGTTACTATGATGCATATTACAAAAAAGCACAACAAGTACGTACATTAATTAAAAATGACTTTGAAAATGTATTTGCTAACTATGATGTTATTATTGGACCAACAACGCCAACTCCAGCATTTAAAGTGGGCGAAAAAGTGGATGATCCAATGACAATGTATGCAAATGACATTTTAACAATTCCAGTAAACTTAGCGGGTGTTCCAGCGATTTCTGTTCCATGTGGATTCGGTGCTAACAACATGCCACTTGGTCTACAAATCATTGGTAAACACTTCGATGAAGCGACAATTTACCGCGTTGCACATGCGTTTGAGCAAGCAACAGACTATCATACAAAAAAAGCAAGTCTGTAAGGAGGCGAGCATAGATGAATTTAGAAACAATTATTGGTTTAGAGGTTCACGTTGAGTTAAAAACAAATTCGAAAATTTTCTCTGCGAGTCCAACAGAATTCGGAGCGGAGCCAAATACACAAACAAGTGTAATTGACTTAGGATACCCAGGGGTACTTCCTACTTTAAATAAGGAAGCAGTTAACTTTGCAATGAAAGCTGCAATGGCATTAAACTGTGAAATCGCAACGGAAACGAAGTTCGACCGTAAAAACTATTTCTACCCAGATAATCCGAAAGCTTACCAAATCTCTCAATTTGATAAGCCAATTGGTGAAAATGGTTGGATTGAAATCGAAGTAGACGGTAAAAAGAAACGTATCGGTATTACACGTCTTCATTTAGAAGAAGATGCTGGTAAATCAACGCATACAGCTGACGGTTCATTAGTAGACTACAACCGTCAAGGTATGCCTTTAATCGAGATCGTATCTGAGCCAGATATGCGTACTCCAGAAGAAGCATATGCATACTTAGAGAAGTTAAAATCAATCATTCAATACACTGGTGTATCTGATTGTAAGATGGAAGAAGGTTCTCTACGTTGTGATGCGAATATTTCACTTCGTCCAGTTGGACAAGAGAAGTTCGGTACAAAAGCAGAACTGAAAAACTTAAACTCTTTCACTTACGTGCAAAAAGGTCTTGAGCATGAGCAAGTGCGCCAAGAGAAAGAATTATTATCTGGTGGTATCATCCAACAAGAAACACGTCGTTATGATGAAGCAACGAAGAAAACAATCTTAATGCGTATAAAAGAAGGATCTGACGATTACCGTTACTTCCCAGAGCCAGACTTAGTTGAACTTTACATCGATGATGAGTGGAAAGAAGAAATTCGTGCTTCTATTCCAGAACTTCCAGATGCACGTAAAGCTCGCTATGTTGAAGAAGTTGGCTTACCAGCTTATGATGCGCATGTATTGACATTAACGAAAGAGATGTCTGATTTCTTTGAAGCGACAGTTGCAGACGGTGCTGATGCGAAATTAACATCGAACTGGTTAATGGGTGAAGTGCTTGCATACCTAAACAAACAACAAAAAGAATTAAAAGACGTTGCATTAACGCCAGCTGGCTTAGCTAAAATGGTTCAATTAATTGAAAAAGGTACAATTTCTTCTAAAATCGCGAAGAAAGTATTTAACGAATTAATTGAAAAAGGTGGAGACCCAGAAGAAATCGTTAAAGCGAAAGGTCTTGTTCAAATTTCTGACGAAGGAACACTTCGTAAAGTTGTAACAGAAATTCTTGATAATAATGAGCAATCTATCGAAGACTTTAAAAACGGTAAAGACCGTGCAATTGGCTTCTTAGTTGGTCAAATTATGAAAGCTACAAAAGGACAAGCAAATCCACCGCTTGTTAACAAAATCTTACTTGAAGAGATTAGTAAGCGCTAAAAATAAGAGAGGAATTCTTATTTTTGAACGCTAAAATAGTATAGATTCTTAAAGATTAAACAGAAAAAACACCCGTATTTGGGTGTTTTTTCTGAGTTAATCAAACGTTTGTTTAAATGGTGAAAAATAATTTAAACAAACGTTTGATTAACTGTCAAAAGTGAAAAAATGTTTGTATAGCAACTATGGTATGATAGTTGCAAAAAGGTGGGAATAATGATAAATCTAGACATAGAGAGTTTTTTCATCTCATGAAATAATAGATAATTATTATTCATTATATGTAAATTGATGTGAGAGAATGGATAGACATAAATTTCTTGGTTAAATAAAGCAAAACCATCATGAGTGAATATTTACTTTTGATGTGCTACACGAATCGGGTTCTTACTGCCTGTTTGAGCGGAATTAAAGAAGGATAGGAAGATGAGAGGAGGTAGGCATAGGGATACTGAATAAGGGTTCGGTGTATTCGTTTTTCAATGAATAAGGAATTTCCTGTGCTAATAAATGATGAAGCGAGCAAGAATTATTTATAATCCTACTTCTGGGCGCGAGCTATTTAAGAAGAGCTTACCAGAAGTATTACAAAAATTAGAACAAGCTGGATATGAAGCGTCTTGTCATGCGACAACTGGTCCTGGAGATGCGACTGTGGCAGCGAGGCAAGCTGCGGATCGTAAGTTTGATGTTGTTATCGCAGCTGGTGGTGATGGTACATTAAATGAAGTAGTGAACGGTTTAGTAGGACATGAGCATCGTCCAAAGTTTGGAATTATTCCAGTTGGAACGACAAATGATTTTGCGCGTGCGATTGGTGTACCTCGTGCTATTGAAGAGGCTGCGGATATTATTTGTGAAGGAACAACGGTACCGTTAGATCTTGGTAGAGCGAATGATACATATTTCATTAATATCGCTGGTGGCGGCCGTATTACAGAATTAACATATGAAGTACCAAGCAAGCTAAAAACGGTATTAGGCCAACTTGCTTACTATTTAAAAGGAATCGAAATGTTACCATCATTACATCCAACATATGTTGAAATTGAGTATGATGGGAAGTTGCTACAAGAAGAAATTACGATGTTTTTAATTACGAATACTCGTTCAGTTGGTGGATTCGAAAAAGTAGCACCATATGCATCTATTAACGATGGATTATTTGATTTATTAGTACTGAAAAAAGGTTCTATCGCTGATTTAATTAAAGCAGCAACACAAGCGCAGCGTGGGGAACATATTAACAATCCGAAAGTGCTATATACACAAGCGAATCGAATTAAAGTGCATTCACCTGATAAATTAATGATCAACTTAGATGGTGAATATGGCGGAGATGCACCGATGGAATTCGAAAATATATATCATTGTCTGGAACTATTTGTTCCTGAACATCAAGAGGATGCCCTGTAAAGGCATCCTTTTTTGCTTTTACGAGAATAAGACTTCCCTCGCTGATTAAAGTTTCTCTTTATGCAGATGAATTGTAAATTGGGAGTTAGTTTGATTTTTATGGTATTTTTACAATCCGTTTATTTTATATCCATATTTTATTGATACACTGGAAGAGATAAGAAATGAGAGGTAGGGTGCTATGGAGAAGGTAAAAGCAATACTATTTGATAAAGATGGGACATTAATGGATTTTCATTCGATTTGGATAAAAGTAGCTGAAGAACTTGTTGCAGAATGTATAAATTTATATCAATTACCAGAATTAATGCAGCAGACGTTATTAAAAGAGATTGGCGTAGATGGAGCATTTGTTCATCCTCGTAGTGCGCTCGCTGCTGGAACGAGTCTTGATGTGGCCAAGGGGCTTTGTAAGTATATTGCATCATCTAGAGAAGAAGAGATGCATCAATGGGTGAGTGAAAAATTGTTTGCTCTTATGTACGAGCATCGTTCACATATGAGAATGACGGCAGATTTACCGAAAGTTTTACAAGCGTTAAAGGATAGAGGATTTATTCTAGGTGTCGTTACAGCTGATGATTTCGCGCCGACAGAATTATTTTTAAAGCAATATCAATTGGAAGCTTTTTTTGATTGTGTTATAGCTTCAGATACATTTCCAGCACAGAAGCCAGATAAAAAAATTGTAGAATCGTTTTGTGAGAGATTTAATTTAGAGACATGCGAAATAGCGGTCGTCGGGGATACACCGACGGATTTATATTTAGCGAAAAATGGTGGCGACTGTTATGCGATTGGCGTACTATCTGGTACGGGTGATCGTCAAACGTTAGAACCACTTGCAGATTTAGTATTACAATCTGTTGAAGATTTAATTTCTCATTCAGGTGAGTTTATTTGGAAACAAGGAAAGTCTAATGTATAAATGAATAAGTCTATAAGGACTCTATATGAGTCTTTATAGACTTATTTTTTATGCCGAGATAGTAAGAGAATGGGATGAATACTAGAAAGGGGAAGTTGGCATACATCTTGCAATATAAAGAGAAAACATTGTATAGAAAAGGATGGGGTACACAATGAACACAAAAAAATTTGCTAAAGTAAATGAACAAATTCCAGGACCGAAAGCAGCGTCTTTATTAGAACGCCGCCAAAATATAGTACCAAAAGGAGTAAGTAATGGTATTCCAACATTTGTACATTCTGCAAATGGTGCACTCGTAACAGATGTGGATGGAAACCAGTATATTGATTTCGCAGGAGCAATCGGGACAATTAATGTAGGACATTGTCATCCTACTGTTAAAGAAGCGCTTCATAAACAAGTAGATCAATATATTCATACTGGTTTTAATGTGATGATGTATGAGCCATATATTGAGTTGGCAGAAAAGCTGGCAGCATTAGCACCAGGTAATTTCGATAAACAAGTGCTGTTTTTAAACAGTGGGGCAGAAGCGGTTGAAAATGCAGTGAAGATTGCTCGTAAATATACGAAGAGACCTGGAATTATTGCATTTTCTAAAGGATTTCATGGGCGTACATTAATGACAATGACGATGACAAGTAAAGTAAAACCATATAAATTTGGATTTGGTCCATTTGCTCCAGAAGTATATAAAGCGCCATTCCCATATGAATACCGTCGCCCAGAAGGGTTAACAGAAGAGCAGTATGATGACTTTATCATTGAAGAGTTTAAGAACTTCTTCATATCAGAAGTAGCACCAGAAACAATTGCAGCTGTTGTAATGGAGCCTGTTCAAGGGGAAGGCGGATTTATCGTTCCAAGTAAGAAATTTGTTCAAGAAGTACGCAGCATTTGTTCAGAGTACGGTATTTTATTTGTAGCTGATGAAATTCAAACAGGCTTTAGTCGTACCGGAAAATACTTTGCAATTGATCATTATGATGTCGTTCCAGATTTAATTACGGTATCTAAATCATTAGGTGCTGGTGTACCGATAAGCGGCGTGATTGGGCGTAAAGAAATTATGAATGAGTCTGCACCGGGAGAACTGGGCGGAACGTATGCAGGAAGCCCACTAGGATGTGCGGCTGCATTAGCTGTGCTTGATGTAATAGAAAAAGAGAAATTAAATGATAGAGCGATAGAAGTAGGGCAAGTTGTAATGAACAGATTCCAAGAGATGAAAAATAAATATAATTGCATCGGTGATGTGCGCGGCTTAGGGGCAATGTGTGCATTCGAGCTCGTTCAAGATCGTAAGACGAAAGCGCCTGATAAAACATTAGCGGCTAATTTATGTGCAGAAGCAAATAAGCGTGGACTACTTTTATTATCCGCAGGAACATATGGAAATGTTATTCGTGTGTTAATGCCATTAGTGATTACAGATGAGCAACTTGAAGAAGGATTAGCAATAATTGAGGAATCGCTGCAAGCTTGTTATGAGCAGGCAAACATCGCACGTGTTTAAAAACTAAATTATAAATCGCAAACATTCTAGCTGACTCTATATTAAATGCAGAAAATTCACTTTATAATAAAGGTAGTGAAGTGAATCGATGGATTTGAAGTTAGGGGTGGCTAGGATGGTTGCAGAAAAGGAACGAGTGTTAATGGATTTAAAAGATGCATTTGAATATGCGTTTGACGAAATTTTTGTTACTGACGAAAAGGGAATCGTTGTACGTGTAAATAGTACATGTGAAAGACACTATCAACTAGCTGCTGCAGAGTTAGTAGGTAAGCATGTAGAAGAATTACAAAAGGATGGAATCTTTTATCCATCGGCAACATTAGAGGTAATTGAAAAAAAGAGACCAATTGAACTCGTTCAAACGACAAAATCAGGAGAGTATTTGCATGTTCGTACAAGGCCTGTTTTTGATGATGAAGGAAATTTAAGAAGAGTGATTAGTTATTCTCGTGATCTTACTGAACTCTATCAATTACGTCAAAAGGTAGAGGAAATGGATAATCAGCTAAAAACATATAAAAAAGAATTAAGAGAAACATATGAGCATGAAGGGCTTATTTTTAAAAGCATTGCTATGCAAAAAATAGTCGAGACAATCAAAAAAGTATCCGTGGTAGATAGTACTGTTCTCGTTTTAGGTGAGACAGGAGTAGGGAAGAGTCGATTAGTACGTCATTTGCATGAAGTGAGTAGTCGGAAGAATGAAAGTTTCTATGAAATTAATTGTGCGGCATTGCCAACTAATTTAATTGAATCGGAGCTTTTTGGATATTCAGGTGGATCTTTTACAGGTGCTAATCGTGAAGGAAAAAAGGGGTTATTAGAAGCAGCGCATAAAGGGACTCTTTTCTTAGATGAAATTGGTGAAATGCCGCTTGAAATTCAAGCGAAGCTTTTGCAAGTATTGCAAGAAAAAACGTTTCGCCCTATAGGCGGAAGAGAACTGAAAAAGGTAGACGTTAGAATTGTGGCGGCAACAAATAGAGATTTAAGTGCGATGGTGAAACAAGGAACATTCAGGAAAGATTTATATTATCGTCTGAATGTCATTCCAATTTCAATTCCGCCACTTCGTGAGAGAACAGAAGACATTTTGCCGCTCATCTATCATTATTTACAGCAATTTAATGAGAAGTATGGACGGAATGTAAAATTAGCACCTAGCACATTGCAAATGTTTGTGGGGTACCCTTGGGAAGGAAATAATAGAGAAATTGAAAATGTAATTGAACGAATTGTTATAACTGCTGATGATATCGTTACGATAGAGAATTTACCAATAGCAATGCAGGAATCAACAGTTGAACAGTCAGGTCAAAGTCTCTATAAAATGTTGGAAGAAGTAGAACGAAACATTATTTTAAAAGCATATAAAACATGTGGATCAAGCTATAAAGTAGCGGAGTTTTTAAAAATAAGTCAATCTGCTGCTAATAGGAAAATTAAGAAGTTTATAGAGGAGGAAGAAAACATTGGATAAAAAAGCGACGTTCGTAAACTTAGAGAAAAAGGCGATGTATATAAATGGTGAGTGGATTACACTGCAAGAACAAATCGAAGTAAATAATCCAGCGACAAAGGAAGTATTTGCAACGGTACCAAAGGGTGGGATTACAGAGGCAAAGCAAGCGGTTGATGCTGCACATGAGGCTTTTAAATTATGGTCAAAATTAACGGCAGCGGATCGTGCAGTAAAGTTAAAAAAGTGGTTCACACTCATTGATGAAAATAAAGAAGAAATTGCAGCAATCATGACGAGAGAGCAAGGGAAGCCGTTTGCAGAAGCACTTGGTGAAGTGAATTATGCAAATAGTTTTGTTGAATGGTACGCAGAAGAAGGAAAGAGAATATACGGTGAAATGATTCCTGCTTCTCATCCGAATAAGCGTATTTTAGTTATGAAGCAACCAGTTGGGGTTATGGCAGCTATTACACCGTGGAACTTCCCAGCTGCTATGATTACGAGAAAGGTGGCTCCAGCACTTGCAGCAGGCTGTACGGCAGTTGTGAAACCAGCGAGTCAAACGCCATTAACTGCATTGAAGTTAGTTGAATTAGCACATGAAGCAGACATTCCAAAAGGTGTAATAAATATTGTAACAGGTAGTGCAAAGGCAATTGCTGATACGTGGATGGAAGATGAGCGCGTTCGAAAAGTGTCCTTTACAGGATCAACTGAAATTGGGAAAGAATTAATGGCTAGCGCTGCGCAAACGATGAAAAAGGTTTCGCTTGAATTAGGTGGTCACGCTCCATTTATTGTTATGAATGATGCTGATTTAGATAAGGCGGTAGAAGCGGTAATCGGTTCGAAATTCCGTAACGCAGGACAAACGTGTATATGTACAAACCGCGTCTTTGTTCAAGAAGAAGTGTACGAAGAATTTGCAGAGAAGTTCACAAAAGCTGTAGAGCAGCTTAAAGTTGGAGACGGATTCGGTGAAGGAACAACTGTAGGTCCACTTATTGATGCGAATGCAATTTCGAAAGTACAAGAACATATTGAAGACGCTATTCAAAAGGGTGGAGAAGTTTTATATGGTGGCCAAAAATTTGCAGAGTTAGATGGATATTTCATTCAGCCAACAGTAATTGGATTGGCAAATGACACGATGCTTTGTATGAATGAAGAAACATTTGGACCAGTTGCACCAGTTGCTAAATTTAAAACAGTTGAAGAAGTAATCGAGCGAGCAAATAATACACCATATGGTTTAGCTGCTTATATTTTCACAAAAGATATTAGCCAAGCATTCCAAATTAGCGAAGCGTTAGAGTACGGCATTATCGGTTTGAATGATGGACTTCCATCAGTTGCACAAGCACCATTTGGTGGCTTTAAAGAAAGTGGTATCGGCCGCGAAGGAGGCCATTTCGGCATTGAGGAATATTTAGAAATTAAATATATTTCATTAGGATTATAAGTAGTATACTAGAATCTCTATAAGGTAACAGAGAAGGAGATTCTAGTATGGTATATTGGCTATTGTTACTCGTAACAATTATTTTTGAAGTAGCTGGAACGATTGCGATGAAGTTATCAAACGGTTTAACAAAGCTTGTTCCAAGTGTCCTTATTTTCGTTTTTTATGGTATTTGCTTCAGTATCTTTGCTATCGTTGTAAAGAAGATTAACTTAAGCATTGCTTATGCGATCTGGTCCGGCCTAGGGACACTACTTATTACAATTATTAGTGTGTACTTCTTTAAAGAGCATATTAACTTATTCCAAGCGTGTTGTATTCTCTTTATTGTTCTAGGAGTAATTGGACTTAAGGTGTCATCGGCATCATGAAAGCTATCTTTTGTAGAAGATAGCTTTTTTCTTTGTCACAATTTATATCAGCGATTTTTGAAATATACCGATGTACCGGAAAAAACGACATAATAAAAGGAGGCTACCCATTGGGGTAGCCTCCTCTTATATTAAAACGCCCAGTTACCTTTACGGAAAATCGGCTCATGTCTTCCATCAGCTGTAATACCGTCGATATCAAGCTCAGCTGATCCGATCATGAAGTCGTTGTGTGTAATACTAGCGTTTGCACCATTTTCAGCAAGTTCTTCTTTAGACATTGTTTTTCCACCAACTAAGTTAAATGCATAAGCGCTTCCGATTGCAAGGTGGCAAGATGCATTTTCGTCAAATAGCGTATTGTAGAATAAAATATTTGTGTTTGAAATTGGTGAATCATGAGGCACTAAAGCGACCTCTCCTAAGAAGTGAGAGCCTTCATCTGTTTCCACTAAATGTTTTAAAGCTTCTTCACCAGCTTCAGCCTTGTAGTCTACGATACGGCCGTTTTCAAATGTTAACGTGAAGTTATCGATAATGTTACCTGCAAATGCTAACGGTTTTGTGCTAGACACTTGGCCGTTTACACCTGTTTTAAGTGGCATTGTAAATACTTCTTCAGTTGGAATATTAGCCATAAATGGTATGTTCTTTTCATTTAGGCTACCAGCACCAGCCCATACATGCTTTTCTGGAAGTTCAATTGTTAAATCTGTTCCAGGGCTTGTATAGTGAAGAGCTTTATAGTGTTTTTCGTTTAAGTAATCAACTTTTGTATGTAGCGTTTCATCATGTTCTTTCCATGCTTCCACAGGATTTTCTAAATCAGCGCGAGTAGCTTTGAAGATAGCGTCCCATAGTTTTGTTTCTTGCTCCTCTGGTGCTACGTCAGGGAATACTTTTGCAGCCCATTCTTTCGTAGGAACAGAAATTACACACCAGCTCACTTTATCAGCTTGTACATAATCACGGTATACTTTCATCGCTTCTCCAGCTACTTTATGAGCTGTTGCGATACGTGTTGCTTCTACACCTTTTAATAAATCAGGGTTTTCTGCATAAATAGACATAAATGCAGCGCCTTCTTTTGCTAATTCTTCACGAGCATGTGCTTTCCAAGAAGGGAATTCAGCGAATGCTTCTTCAGGAGCTAGATCGAACTTTAAGCGTGTTAACGTCTCATCATTCCAATCAACATATACGTGTTTTGCACCAGACTTATATGCTTTTTCTGTAACGAGGCGTACAAATTGTACAGCTTCAAGAGGTGCGCTAATTGATAAAGTTTGTCCAGGTTGAATATTAACACCAACATTGACTGCAAGGGCAGCATACTTCTCTAACGTTTGTTCAAATGACATATGTATAATCTCCTTTAGTTTGAAAGATTTCTTACTATATATAATACAAGAAAATTCTAAAAATATATATAAATATAGCGTAAAAAGAGAGCTCAAAATGTATTGAGCTCTCACATTTATTTAATGGAAGAAGCAAACTGTTCAACTGTAGTTGTATGGTGTATACGAACGCGTTTCATCTTTAATAACTCATCAGGTTCATCCTTCGTAATGAATTGTCCAGGCTTCGTTGTCGTCGCAAATTGATAATATTTCTTTGTTTCTGTGACAACTTTATCATCCACATGACCAAATGGATAAGCGATTGCGATAACAGGCTTACCTGTTATTTTTTCTAGCTTTTCTTTCGAGCCTTTTAGTTCTTCTTCATAGTTTGTAATTTTCGGTAAGTCTGCATGTGTTGCTGTATGAGATTGTACCGAGAAAATGCCGGAATCAACCATTTCTTTTATTTCAGATGTAGAAAGAGCTCCTTCTACATCAACGTTATCAACAATCATATATTCTGTCGCTGTTGGTTTGAAAGTATCGTCTTTTAGCTTTTGTAAAACATGAAATGCATTCATATTATTTTTCATGCCATCATCAAATGTAACGAAAATCGGCTTGTTTACTTTATTTATATCGCTCCAGCGTTCAAATGTTAATAATGTATAACCATTGTCTTTTAAATACTTCATTTGTGCTTCAAAGTTAGCAGGCGATACGAATAAATCTTTAATACCTTGTCCATGATAATCGTCAATTGCGTGGTACATAAGAACAGGAACTTTTTGCTCGAAAGTAATAATAGATTTCGTGAGCGGGATCGTTTTCCCATCTTCTTTTATTCCTGTTGCTTCAATTTGATATTCACCACGTTTTCCTTCAAATTCTTTTATATCAAAAGGAATGGTGAATTGTTTCTCTTTTTCTTTAGAAGAAAAAGATTTAGTAGTTTCTTTTCCATCAGCAGTACGCCAAATTTTATATTGTACTTCGGTTAAAGCATCTTTTATATCTGTTATATGAATAGCTGTGTTTGTAGATTCGTGCGTAACTGGATTATAAGAAATTTTACCTTGTGTTTGTACAGTCTCTTCTTGTTTTTTTACTTCTTGTACCTTTTTCTCTTTTGCAGGTTCTGGGCTAGCATTATTTGTATTACAGCCTGCTAGGATGGCAGACGTACATAAAGCAATTGCTGCGTATTTTCTCATAAAATCACCTTCTATTGTGTATTATGTTGCATATTTACATTAAAATCCCCACCGCTATAAGAGTGGTGGGGATATACCCTTGTTCATCATATCATTTGAATAAAATGAGGGGAATATGATTTTTGGGAGGAGCTATTAGGGCGATAGATTAATGACTTTGAATCGATGTATTCTTTCGTGTCTTATTGGAATTGATAATAATATAACCTACTACAAAAATGAGAGGAATAATAAAGACATAGATAGGCATTCCCCATACATAATAGCTTTTTATGCTTAAAACTAGTAAATGTAAGAAGTCAAAAAGGGCGTGGGCTTTCATAATATCCTTCAATATTTTTTACAAATTATAACATTGTTCATTTGTAATTTGTATATTTTGGTAAATTATTTAAGCTAATTTTAAAGTAAGAGGAAGGTTTATTAATATGCAATTTTGCATATTTAGAGTAGTTTCTATTAAAATATCAGGATTTTAGACTATAATAAGAACCGCTATAAATTTAAGCAAGAATGATGTACGGAGTGGAGAACAGAAATGAAATATAAAAAAATAGTATATATTCTGCTCATATCGTTATTCATAGTCGGTTGCCAAAGTGAAGTGAGTAAGGCGAATAGTGTGGAAGAGTATATTCCAAAGCATCTGATGAACGCGGAAGTTACGGCGGATATTATGACGATTGAGATGGATCGTGATACCCGTAAAAAAGTAGAGGTTATTACTAAAAAAATGAGTGATCATGTAAAAAATGATAAAGAGTGGTATGTAAACTACATATCGGGGCATATAGATAAGCAGGTGAAGCCTTATCACCCGAATTTTGGTATTACAGAAGAAGAATATAATTTTTTTAGAAATGCCGTTGAGAATAGTAGTTTATCTAATACAAGTGATGGAAAACTTAAATTTAAGCAAAAAAGTAACCATGAGATAGAAATTGTTTCAAGTAAAAATCTGGAGCTATTTCAGCAGCTAGTAATTGATACAGAGAAGAATATAATAAAAACTTCTTTTGGAGAATGTCAGTATGTTGGAGAAACAAAACCATCTTCAGAAAAAAGAATATTAGGTCCAGTGAATGGCAAGCAATGGATGTTACAAAAAAAAGATTTAATCTATTTATTTTCCTTAGGCAAGCTTGAAGGAGAGAATAAATCTGTTATTGATATTTCAGTAAAAGGTATACACGAAGGAAAGCTTATTAGTAAAGAGGAAGTAGTTGAATTCCGTTCGGTTTCATAAAGAATCAAAAAATCACCTTACTTTAACGAGTAAGGTGATTTTTTATTAAATAAACAATCCAGCGATTGTTGCAGATAAAATAGAAGCAAGTGTTGATGCAAATAGCATTTTCCAACCAAATTTTGATACGACGCTTCCTTGTTTTTCAGAAAGGGCACGGATTGTACCAACAATCGCACCAATTTGGCTAATACTTGCGAAGCTAATTAAGAATACAGTAACGATTCCAACTGTACGTGGATCTAATGTTGCAGCAGCGCCTTTTAAATCAAGGATTGCTACGAATTCATTTAAGACAATCTTCGTACCCATAATACCACCAGCTGGGATAATATCATGAGTTGGGATACCCATTAAGAATGCGAATGGAGCAAGTATATAACCGAAGATTTGTTGTAAAGTAACAGCATATCCCATTGCACCTGAAGCTGCGCTAATTACGTAGTTTACAACTTCCATAACACCGATAAAGGCGATCATTAATGCGGCAACGATACCAGCTACTTTTAAACCGTCGAGCGCACCGTTAATCATTGCGCCGATAAAGCTGTCTCCGAATAGAGTTCTATCAAATTTTTGAATCACTTCATCTTCCTTTTTCGTATCAACTGGTGTTAATAACGAACAAACGATTAAGCTTGAGAATAAGTTTAGTGGAAGAGCTGCTAGTACATATTTCGCATCTAACATCATTACGTATGATGCTGTAACAGAAGCAGAAACAGAGCTCATCGCAGAACAACAAATGATAAACATACGGTTTTTATTAAAATGCTGTAAATCGTTTTTAATAACGATTAACGCTTCACTTGAACCGAAGAATACAGAATTTACTGCGTGGAATGATTCAACGCGTGGTAAACCAGTAATTTTTGAAATTGCACCGCCGACAATGCGAACGATGAATGGTAAAACACCTAAGTAACTAAAGATAGAAAGTAGTGCTGAGAAAAATACGATAATTAGTAATACGTTTAAGAAAAAGACAAAATCTCTTTGAATTCCATTAAAGAGAAAATCGACACCTGTCGTACCAAGTTTAATTAGTTTGTTGAAAACTTTACCAATGAAAACAATGATTTGTTGACCAATCTTTGTGCCAAACATAAACCAACCGATTAAAATTTGAAAACCAATCATAATAGCAATTGCACGGAAGTTGATTTTACTTTTGTTGTTTGACAAAGCAAAACATAAACCTAAAACGACAAGAATGCCGATAATGCTCATTACATATTGCATGTAGTTGCCCCTTTCAGAAGTTCGTATAAAGTTTGTACATAAAACGTTCGTTATATTACTAAAAATAAAGTAGTAGAAGTTTTATGTCATACGTAAGATGTCTGACCTTTTTGAAAATAAAAAATAAAAAAAGACTCCTATGGATTCACTTTCATCTATGAGAGAAAGCTAATCAATAGGAGTCTTTTTATACATAGGCTAATATTCATTAGTTTTCCCCATAGTCCAGCAATTTAAGGTTGCCGGGTAGAAACTCTCGATCCATATTATCGACTATATATGAGGTAACATCGTCCGTATTAAATTAGTAGTAGCGTAACATTACTAGAGAACTATCGTCAATAGCTTTTTTTCTTCCAATAGAAATAGACCATATAAGTATGATAAAATGTAACGCAGTGTTATGAAAAAGAGAGGTCGGAAAATGAGTACAAAAATGACGCCACCAGTTGAAAAAAACGAGTTTATAGATGTAGTGTTTGAAGATTTAACACATGATGGTGCCGGTGTTGCGAAAGTGAAGGGATATCCTATTTTCGTAAAAAACGGATTACCAGGTGAGGAAGCGCAAATTAAAATTATTAAAGTGAAGAAAAACTTCGCGTTTGGTCGTTTAATGAAGCTTCATCAAGAAAGTCCATATCGTAAAGATGCAGAATGCCCCGTGTACAACGAGTGCGGCGGTTGCCAGCTTCAGCACTTAACATATGAAGGACAATTAAAAGCGAAAGAAAAACAAGTACGTGATGTTATGCAGCGCATCGGTGGATTAAGTGATGTTCCTGTTCATCCTGTACTTGGCATGAAA
Source organism: Bacillus sp. NP247 (assembly GCF_018966865.1). Taxonomy (NCBI): domain Bacteria; kingdom Bacillati; phylum Bacillota; class Bacilli; order Caryophanales; family Bacillaceae; genus Bacillus; species Bacillus sp. NP247. The sequence continues at coordinate 3,033,995 of NZ_CP076653.1, forward strand.
AACCCGTGGGTATACCGCAATAAAGCACAAGTGCCAATTGGAGAACGTGAAGGTGGACTTGTAGCTGGTTTCTATCGTCAAGGAACGCATGACATCATTAATATGGAATCATGCTTAATTCAGGCGGAAGAAAACGATACATTAATTCAAGAAGTAAAACGTATTTGTGAAAAGCACGGTATTTCGGCTTACAATGAAGAGCGTAACAAAGGAACACTTCGCCACGTAATGGCTCGCTACGGACAAGTAACAGGGGAAATTATGCTTGTCTTCATTACACGTACAGCTGAATTGCCAAATAAAGAAGCAATCATTGAAGAAATCGCAGCGAAATTCCCAGAAGTAAAATCAATCGTTCAAAACGTAAACACGAAACGTACAAACGTTATTTTCGGAGACAAAACGACAGTACTGTACGGATCAGAATATATTTATGACTTTATCGGTGACATTAAATTTGCGATTTCAGCACGTTCATTCTATCAAGTAAACCCAGAACAAACGAAAGTGCTATACGATAAAACGTTAGAATACGCAAAATTAAATGGTGACGAAACAGTAATCGATGCCTATTGCGGAATCGGATCAATCTCCTTATTCCTAGCGCAAAAAGCGAAAAAAGTGTACGGTGTTGAAATTGTTCCAGAAGCAATCGAAGACGCAAACCGAAACGCAGCACTAAACAACATGACAAACGCTGAATTTGGCGTAGGAGAAGCAGAAGTAGTCATTCCAAAATGGTACAAAGAAGGCGTAATCGCCGACACAATGGTCGTCGACCCACCGCGTAAAGGCTGTGATGAAGCATTACTAAACACAATCATCGACATGAAGCCAAAGCGCGTCGTATACGTATCATGTAATCCAGCAACATTAGCACGCGACTTAAAAGTACTAGAAGAAGGCGGATATAAAACGCAGGAAGTACAACCTGTTGATATGTTCCCGCATACTACTCATGTGGAGTGTGTGGCTTGGCTTAAGTTGGTATAATAGAAAAGCAGTTGATATAGAAAAAATCTATACCACCTGCTTTTTGGTTTATAAAAATACCATTCAGCAACGATTTTAGTTAAAATAAATATTGCTGATTTTCACAAATTATAAATGTCCAGTTGTTATTTGGCCTTATATTTTTAAATTGAGAATTTGAAATTGTATTCATAGTGAGAGGATTTGAATTTGAAATGATAGATAATTTTTGGCGTGATTTACCACGACCGTTTTTCGTACTTGCACCAATGGAAGATGTGACAGACGTTGTTTTCCGTCACGTAGTAAGTGAAGCCGGTTGCCCGGATGTATTTTTCACAGAGTTTACAAACTCGGATAGCTATTGCCATCCAGAAGGTATGAAAAGTGTACGTGGCCGTTTAATTTTTACAGAAGATGAACAGCCGATAGTGGCGCATATTTGGGGAGATAATCCTGAATACTTCCGTCAAATGAGTATTGGCATGGCAGAGTTAGGATTTAAAGGTATTGATATTAATATGGGCTGCCCTGTACCGAATGTAGCATCAAGAGGAAAAGGTAGTGGCCTTATTCTACGTCCAGACGTTGCGGCAGAACTTATTCAAGCAGCAAAAGCGGGCGGACTACCTGTCAGCGTAAAAACACGACTTGGCTTTAAAGAGTTAAGTGAGTGGGAGGATTGGTTAACGCACATTTTCAAACAAGATATTGCGAACCTTTCTATTCACTTACGTACAAGAGAAGAAATGAGCCAAGTAGATGCGCACTGGGAACTAATTCCAGAAATTAAAAAATTACGTGACCGCATTGCACCAAATACGCTAATAACAATCAATGGAGACATTCCTGATCGTCAAACTGGAATGGAACTTGCTGAAAAATACGGTATTGATGGCGTTATGATTGGACGAGGTATCTTTAAAAATCCATTTGCTTTTGAAAAAGAGCCAAGAGAACATAGCAGTAAAGAACACCTTGATCTTCTAAGACTACAGCTTGATCTTCAAGATCAATATGCAGAAGTACTACCACGCTCAATCACAGGGCTTCATCGCTTCTTCAAAATTTATGTAAAAGGCTTCCCTGGAGCTGCTGAACTAAGAAATCAATTGATGAACACGAAATCAACTGATGAAGTGCGTGCGTTGCTTGATAAGTTTGTGGCGAGTGTTGATAAGGATGGAGATAGTGAAACAGTGTAACTTTTGAAAGTTAGAGGGGATAGGGTGTAGCGATTTTATGAGTGTTTGTTTCATTTTAATTAAGGTGAACCGTATCATAAGTAAGTGAAGTATTCTATGTAAAACAAGGGTAAGAAAAGAATACAGGAGAAAATTGAAAATGGCAGGTTGGTCTTGATTTTCACTGATATTATCATGTTTATTTTATTATGCCTATAACTTGGAGGCTATGTGAATGTTAAGTGATCAGACGAGATATTCTAGGCTCGCGAATATAACAAAAATAATAAATACAAAATTAGAACTACGTGAAGTATTGCAGCGTGTAACAATGGCGATATCAGAGGAGATTGTTAGGTGCAACGCTGTTGGAATTTATTTACCTCAGGAAGATGGAACATTTAGAGGTTTTGCAGGAAAACCAGAGACCATAAATGGCGTAACGCTCGATACTCAGGTAATTGATCCTGAAATAGACTTACTGGCAAAAGAAGTTATTGAAACCAAAAAAACCATTTATATTCCTGATACATCAAAGGATCATCGGCCGGATCCGAGACCAGTTGCTGCGTTCAAAATTAAGTCCTTATTAGCCCTGCCTATCTCATTTGGACAAGAGTTATTTGGTCTGGTTTTTTTATTTGATTATGGAGTTCCAATGAACTTAACAGATTCAGAGATTCAAAGTGTTGAAGCTTATGTAAATATGGCTGCGGTCGCAATTCAAAATGCAAATAATTTAACACAAAAGGAAAACCTTATTGCCGAGAAGCAGCTATTACTAGATGTTACCCGTGATTTATCAATGTGTTCCTCGATACAGGAGAGTTTTGATAAATGTTTTTTTTACTTAGGACAGATTTTAGAGAGTAAAAACATGGCTGCCCACCTTTTAGATCCGCTAGACAAAACAACGATTAAAACAACAAAGTTAAGCAAGGACTGTGATTGGACAGAAGCGGATTGGATGGAGAAAAGCTATGAAGCCAAGATCCAAGAGGTTATTCAAACAAAAAATATAGATAGTAAGGGTCTACTGATGATTCCATTGGTTTCAATGGGAGAAATATTAGGGGTAATCGTCGTTGGCAAAGAGGGAAAAGCTCACAATTACGATAATTCCCAAATTCAACTGGCAAAATCTATCGTTGATGCCACAGCTCCTACGTTTTCAAACTTGTTATATATGGATCAACTTGAAAGTATGGTGGAAGAGCGAACGAGAGAACTAGCTGCTGCTAATGAAAAAGTTACAAGTGTGATTGAAAGTATTACGGATGGATTCTTTACTTTGAATAATAAATGGGAATTTACGTACGTAAATAAGCATCAATATTTTCCACAAAGAAAAACAGCAAAAGATGTATTAGGCAAGAATATATGGGATGTTTTCCTGAGTAGCGTCGACGCAGTTATGTATAAGGAATTTCATCGTGCAATGTCAGAGCGAACTACAGTTCATTTCGAATCTTTTTCTATCTCTGATGAATATTGGCACGAAGTTATTGCATACCCGTATGATGATGGTATTTGTTGTGTTTTTAAAAACATAACGGAAAAAAAGCAATATGAGCAGGAATTGAAAAGGTTATCCAACATAGATTTAATAGGGCAAATGGCAGCAGGTATCAGCCATGAGATTAGAAATCCAATGACAACAGTACGAGGGTTTTTGCAGTTATTAAAAGAAGAGAGCATCTATGAGAAACATAATAAGTACTTTAATTTAATGATTGAAGAACTTGACCGTTCCAATTCTATTATTACGGAATTTCTCTCAATGGGTAATACAAAGAAATCGGATTTACAGATGTTAGATTTAAATTCAATTATCCACGATAGTATTCCTTTAATAAAAATTGATACGTATAATCAAAATAAATATATTCAAGTCGATACAAATGACATTCCGGAATTACTTTTAAATCGTAATGAGATACGGCAATTATTAATAAACCTATACCGTAATGGCTTAGAAGCGATGAGCACAGGGAAAGTTCTAACCATTAGCACCTACAAGGAAGGTCGAAATTGTGTGGTGCTTGCAGTGCGGGATCAAGGAAAAGGTATCAGGCCCGAAGTATTAGAGAAACTGGGTACTCCATTTTACACGACCAAAGATAATGGAACTGGATTGGGATTAGGCGTATGTTATGCTATTGCTGCCCGGCATAATGCGAAAATAGAAATTCAAACAGGCTCGGAAGGCACTACCTTTTTTGTTAAATTTAATTATGAAAATAATGAACAATAACCTCATTTAGATTAGTTACGGTGAACCGTACCACAAATAAAAAGGAAAACCTAAGTAAACACAATCAATATATTTCACCTGAATTTTGCGTAACATTCATGTTTGAGTTGCCCACTAAAATAAAAAGAAATGGACTAACCTATATCAGGTTAGTCCATTTTCAAGTGTGTTAATTAATAGTAAATCTCCCTTTTGTACTTTTAGGAGCTTTTCGGTATTAGATCCTGGCTCCCCATATGTATATTCTGTTAGCATTGGGTCCTCATGTCCGAAGTTTCGTTCAGCATCTTTATAACCAATTAGATAATTCAATATTGATTCCCTCTCATATTAACTCTAGTATCATTATAATTTAATTGGGTTAAAATGGATAATTAAAAGTACCTAAACAACATATGTTGCTGTTTTAAAATCATCCCCAAAACCATTAATCCACCTAAGACTACAAAACCAACCTCTAAAATGTTAAAGTAGTAACTTAACGACATTAATTTACACATGCTAAAAGCATTACTATAATCAACATTTCAGGAGGACAAACAATGGCTATAAGTAATAATGATATATTAATTCGAGTAAGATATGCTCTGGATATAAAAGATACAGATATGGTGGAGATATTTAAACTTGGTGGCGTTGAAGTAACAAAAGAAGAAGTGCGAAAGATGCTGACAAAATTAAAAAACAGTTACTATGATGAAGTTGATGATATTGATGTAGTTGAATATGATTACGAAATAAAATGCAATAATGTTATGTTAGAGTCATTTTTGAATGGTTTTATTACTTTTAAAAGAGGAAAACAAGATCCAAAACCAGGGCAATCGGATAGACAAGCGATGTCTTTAAAGAGTAATGGAAGTGTTAATAATCTCGTTCTAAAAAAATTGAAGATAGCACTATCATTAACAAGTGAAGATATGCTTGATATATTAGAAGACGTAGGAGTCATTGTAACAAAAGGAGAATTAAGCGCTCTATTAAGAAAAGAAGGCCATAAGAATTACAAAGAGTGCGGTGATAGATACGCAAGGAATTTCTTAAAGGGATTAGCTGTAAGCTATAGAGGATAAGAAATAAGCATTGTAACATTTATGATAAAGCAGTAAATGATATAATAGGTAGAGTAGGACGTTTGTATCCTGCTCTTTTTTATTTGTAAAAATAATTATGAACGAATACGTTAGGTGATGAAATGGTACATACATATTTAGGTGAGACAATTAATTTTCATATAACTTATAAGAAGAAAAAGTCGGTGCGTCTTTATGTAGATTCTTACGGAAATGTTGAGGTGCAAGCCCCGAAAGGTACACCTGTTGAATACTTAGTCCAATTGTTAGAGGAGAAATGGGATTGGATTCAGGCAACACGTAAGGAAATGCAGGAGCGAGCGCTTGGACCACAGGAAAAAGGTTATGATCAAGGAGAGGGTTTTCTGTATTTAGGAAACACATATCCGATACAGGTTTCTCAAGATGTAAGTATTACGCAAGACAATGCAGTGTTTGAAGGGGATAAGCTACATATTTATGTGAAAGAGCTTAAGGATGAGAAAATCCAGCAAGCTTTGAAGCGATTTTATTATAAGCAGTGTAAGGCGGTAGTGGAAAAGAGTATTAAAGCGCATCAAAACAACTTTAAAACAAAACCGCGTTCTATTCGTATTACAGATAGTAGTCGTACGTGGGGAACTTGTGATTCAAATCTACAACTAACATTCAATTGGAAACTAGCAATGGCACCTCAGAGGGTAATTGATTATGTAGTTGTTCATGAAATGTGTCATATGGTTCATTTAAATCATGATCGCTCTTTTTGGCGTCTTGTCGGGAAGATAATGCCTGATTATAAGGAAATGGAAAACTGGTTAGCGTTATCGAGCTGGAAGATGACGGTTTAGTTATTACTTTAGATTGTGGAATGAAATAAAGTAGAACCCTAATGAATTAGGGTTCTCTTTGTACATAGATTATCGTCCAAAATTCACAGTGAAAGTATCGTCTATTCTCTCCATTTCATACCCACGATACCCCTCCGAAAGCAACGCCTGCTGTCCACCAGCATCACTCATCGGAACGCTCTTAACATCGGACCAATCTCTTTCCTTATCCCCACGCAATTCCTTCACAAAAACATACCGCATACTCCCGCCGTACTTCTCCTTCAATGCAGCAATTTCCATACCTTGCGCAAACTTATCTTTTAAACTAGGGATGTTGAAAGGTGCAACGGTGCAACAAACATAGTCGTACTGGCTGTCTTCTTTTTGTAATTCATCCATGATGACTGTGGCTAATATTTTTTGCATGCCATTTCCTCGGCAGTTCGGATGAACGTTTGAGATTTCTTGATAGATGACGCGGTGTAGCTGACTTTCTGGTAGACCAATATCAAGCCCTAAATGTTCATCGTCGATAGGAGGGACTAGTAGGGCACGAAATGCGATGAGCTCGTTTTGTATAAACGCCCCGATCATCATGCCGTTTCCTTCTAGAATGTATTGAAATTCTTCTAGCGAGAGTGGTTGTAAACGACCTTTATCTTCTAGCGCTTCAACTATAACGTTTTGTAATGATAAAATTTGTTCGATGTGCTCTAGTGATAGTAATGTAACGTGAAATGGTTGTTCGTTTTGTTTTAATGTTCCTTCGTAAAGAATCGTCATGCGTTAGTCCTCCTTTAGCGTACAACGTCTTGAAAGACGGTTAGTTCTTGTAATGTATTTTCGTTTATTTCAATGCCGAGTCCCGGCTTTTCGTTTAAGCGAATAAATGGTACGTCGTAATGTAAGTTTCCGATGTCTTTCGTGAATTTTAATGGTCCTGTTAGCTCGACGCTAGTAATGATTTTTTTTGAGAAAGCGACATGGAATCCTGCGGAAGAGGCAACAGATGATTCGACCATGGATCCAACTTGGCATTCAATGCCTGCCATTTCAGCTTGATGAGCGAGTTTTACAGCTGGATATATGCCGCCGCATTTCATTAGTTTTATATTCACTTTATCAGCTGCGTCTAATTTAATAATTTGGCGCATTTCACGAGAGCCTTTTAGTCCTTCATCAATCATAAGCGGAAGATCTGTTTTCGAACGAATATGAGCCATTGCATCAATATCGTCTGCGACAACAGGCTGTTCAATCCAGTCGATGTTTAAATGACCTAATGAACGAAGTGCTGTTAATGTGTTTGCGCTATTTTTCCAGCCTTGGTTTACATCAACACGAATCGCGATATCATTTCCTACACGTTCACGTACAGCTTCAATTCGTTTTACATCTTCTTTTACATTCGTGCCGACTTTCATTTTGAAAGATTGGTAACCTTTCTTAATCATGGAAGCCGCTTCTTCAGCCATATTTTCTGGATCGGCGATACTTAAGACGTGAGTGACAGGAAATTCTTCATGGTAGCGTCCTCCAATTAATTGATATACAGGTTGATTTAGTTTTTTACCCAGTATATCAAAACAAGCGATATCAATCGCAGCTTTCGCAGTAGGAATACCGTAAATTGTATTGTCCATCATATCGTGTATTTTTTCGATATTCATTGGATTTTTCCCAATTAGAGCAGGAGCTAGTGTATGTTTTAAAACATGGAAAGTACTTTCCCATGATTCACCTGTAACGTGATCATCAGCAACGCCTTCACCGTAACCGATAATGCCTTCATCTGTTTCCATTTTGACGATAATAGAAGGCATATCAGAATAAGAACCATAACTAATAACAAACGGATCGCGAAGTGGTAAACGAATTGCGTAAAGATGAATAGCTGTAATTTTCATTGAATAAAGACCCCTTCCTGTTTACAATAGTTTTGTACATTTGATATAGTTGACGTTAAATAGTCGTTAATTGATGATAAGGAGTTAGAGAAAATGATGATAAAAATTGCAGTTGTCGGTTCAAAAAAGTTTATGGAGAATCTTTTACCTATTGCTCATAAACTAGAAGAGATAGAGATTGATCCATATATTTACCTTCACCCGGCAGAATCTTCCGAAATATTAAAACGTTTAAAACCTTGTGATGTTATCTTTTTCTCAGGTGCTTTACCTTATTATATGGCAAAAGAAATAAGAGAACAATTACCAATTCCAAGTGTATATTTGCAGCAAGACGAGACAACTGTCGCATCTTCACTTCTTTCTATATTATATCATCAAGGTATTCAACCTCATAAAATTTCAATTGATTTAGTAGATCGTTCGTTTATTACAAATGTGTTCCATGACATCGGTCTAAAAGAAACGCCGCAAGTGATGGATTATGAAAATATGTTATGGAGTAATGATGAAATTAAGAGAATCATTGATTTTCATTTAGCTAAATATCAATCAGGAGAGGTTGATTTAGCTTTAACTAGTATTCACGCTGTCTACGATGAACTTCAAAAAATATGTATTCCTTCAGAGCGCATGATAGATCCGACGCAATCAATTATACATGGGTTAAAAGATGCAAAAATAAAAGCTGAGTTAGCAAAAAGCCATTCAGCTACTGTTGGTGCTTGTATTATATCCTTTATAGAGTTACAAGAAAGCTCGCTTGAACAATTAAATGTAATTTCAAAAGAATTACGTGGTTCATTTAAACAAGTTGATGAAATGACTTTTATTTTGTATACAACTCGTGGTGATATTGAATTGAGTATAAAAACAAATACGATAGCTCGTTTATTTATGAATATAGAAGGCGCAGTGTCTGTTGGATTTGGTTACGGTAAAACAGTAAATGAAGCGGAAAAAAATGCAAAAATCGCTCAAGGTTTCGCAAGGAATAATCCGATAGAACGCTGCTTTTATATACTAACAAGTGATAAAGAATTATTTGGTCCGTTCCCGAAAGAACAGAGAGTACAAAGTTTAAAAAACGATAATCCAGAATTAATGAAAATAGCGAAGGAAACGAAGCTTAGTCCTGCAAACTTATCAAAAATCATTCAATTTAGTCAATCGCATCCATCATTGAAATTTACAGCGGCCGATCTTTCTGAGTACTTACAAGTGACTCGGCGATCGACGGAAAGGCTATTAAAGAAATTAGTTGATTACAGGTATGCCAATATTTGCGGCGAGGAAATGCCCTATCAACAAGGGCGCCCTCGCGCAATATATGAGCTGAATTTACCGTTGTATTCGTTTCAAAAATTTTAAGCTTCTAGTTGTGCTTTTTGTTTTTTCAGTAGGTCTGCTTTTTCAATATCAGATAGCTTCGTAATTGTGAAGCCAGTTATACCATAAATGATTGAGATAATAGGTACGATGAAATTCAATATAGCATAAGGAGCATATTCGAATGCACCGACTCCAAGTGTTGCGAGTATAAATACACCACATGTATTCCAAGGTACGAAAACAGAAGTTAATGTTCCACCATCTTCTAATGCTCTGGATAAGTTTTTAGAATGTAGTCCTTTTTCTGTGTACGCATTTGCATACATTCTTGAAGGAACAACAATCGAAATATATTGTTCAGAGCAAGTAAGATTCGTTGCAAAGCAAGATGCGATAGTAGAAGCGATAAGTCCTTTTGATGATGTCGCTAATTTTAAAATTTGATTTACAATTGAGCGAAGAATGCCAGTATGTTCTAGTACTCCTCCGAAAGTCATAGCGACAATTGTCATAGAGACTGTATTCATCATCGAATCTAAGCCACCGCGGTTAAATAGTTCGTCTACTAGCTTGTTTCCAGTGTCTATGACAAATCCAGTTTGGAGTGCACCGACAGATGCTGAGACAGAACCACCTTGAATAAAGACTTGTGATAAAAATCCTAAAATAATACCTACGAGAATAGCTGGTATAGCTGGTACTTTTTTAGCGACCAATACCATAACGACTACGGGTATGATTAATAGGAAAGGCGAGATAACAAAGTTTTGTTGCAATACTTGTAACGTTTGATCGATGCTTTTTGCATCAATATTGTTATCACCGAAGCTTCTTCCTAATAAAGCATAGACGATAAGAGTAATAATTAAACCTGGAATTGTAGTAAATAACATATGACGAATATGTACGAATAAATCTGTATTTGTTAATCCTGCGGCTAAGTTTGTTGTGTCTGAAAGCGGTGACATTTTATCGCCAAAATAAGAACCAGAAATTATAGCACCAGCAACCATTGGAGCTGGGATTCCCATACTTAGGCCAATTCCCATTCCAGCAACACCAATTGTTCCCATTGTAGACCAAGAGCTACCGATTGCTAATGCAACGATAGAACAAATAATTGTAATTGAAACTAAAAATAGTGATGGAGTTAAAAGTTTTAAGCCGTAATAAATCATAGTAGCGACGATTCCGCCGCCAATCCAAGCACCGATCGTTAAACCTACAAGAATAATGATAACGATAGCGGGTAATGCAAGGCGAATTCCTTTATACATCGATTCTTCAATGTCATTCCATTTGTAACCGTATCGCCAAGCGACGATCGAAGCAACGGTTGTACCGATAATAAGTGGGACGTGAGGGCTTTGTTCTAATACAACAATTGTAACCATCATAACTGCAACTGTAATGATAATAGGGATTATTGCTATGCCAAAAGGTATTTCTCTTTTCATAAACTGCCTCCTCATTATGTATGTTTGTATTTTTAGAATTGTCGCAAAATAGACGTTATTAAGTTATAATAACTAAAAATAGATGTAAGCGTCAATATAAAAACAGAAAATATCGAATCTTCTATTTGTATGGATATCTTTATAAGGTGAGTTGAAAATCGGGTATTAACGGTATTAAAAAATAAATAATTGACTTTTTTCTTAAAATTCAATATGTTCATAAAAACATCTGTTTTTCATAAGTATAATTAATCTGAATGGTTTGTAATTAGGGGAAGGAGAATGAAGCTTTGAAAACATTAGAACTACAAGAGCGTTTAACTGAAATTTTTCAGCATTTACATGAAAACCCTGAAGTAAGCTGGAAGGAATATGAAACGACAGCTTATATTACTAACTTTCTAAAAGAAGAAGGAATTTCATATAAAATATTTGATGATTGCCCTGGCGTGATTGCTGAAATCGGAAGAGGGAATCCAGTTATCGCGATTCGTGCTGATATGGATGCACTATGGCAAGAAGTAGACGGAGAATTTAAAGCGAATCACTCATGCGGCCACGATGCTCATATGACAATTGTGATGGGCCTTATTTTACAATTGAAAAATATGAGATGGGATAGCGGTACTGTTAGATTTATTTTTCAGCCGGCAGAGGAAAAAGGAAATGGTTCCTTAAAGATGGTAGAGAAGGGCGCCGTGGATGATGCTGATTTCTTATTTGGTGTTCATTTAAGGCCGATTGAAGAACTGCCTTTGAAACAAGCAGCCCCATCTATTCGTCACGGAGCTGCAGCATTTTTAGAAGGGATGATTCATGGAGATGATGCACACGGGGCACGCCCACATCAAGGTATAAATGCAATTGATATCATTTCGATGATCAATATTGGATTGAAAAATATATGGTTACCGCCGCAGACGTCTTATTCTGTTAAGATGACGAGATGCCAAGCTGGTGGTGATAATCTAAATATTATTCCAGGTAACGGGCACTTTAGTTTAGATGTAAGAGCAGAAAATAACATATTGCTAGATGAATTGAAGCGAAAAATAGAGCAAGTAATTCAGTCAGCTGAATCAATGGGATCTAAACTTTCTTATGAGTGGATTGATCTCGCACCAGGAGCTGAAGTGTCAGAAGAAGCTGAGCGTTTCATGCGGAAAGGCATTCTTGAAGTGTACGGGGAAGAGGGATGTACTGGACCACTGTATACGACAGGAAGCGATGATTTCCATTACTATACAGTGAAAAGACCCCATTTAAAAGCTGTCATGCTTGGACTAGGGGCGAACTTACAACCTGGATTACACCATCCGTATATGAAGTTTGATCATAGCTGTATAATGGATGGAGTAGAAATATTGAAACAAACTGTATTGAAAGTATTAGAAGACAGGGGCTAGAAAGCTCCTGTTTTTTTGGTAGGAATTTGTTGTTAAGTCGATATATTCGATTTCGCGATATTATAATTTCACGTACCAATTAATTTGATAAAAATGAGCATTCAGTACGTGGTGTATAATAATAGTAATATTTCTTAATAGGAGCAAACGAATGAACGAACAATATTACGATGCTGTATTAAATATAAAAACTGTCGGCGAGCAAAAAGGATTTAATAAGTCTATGCATTATCACCGTTATGAACCGACGCCATATAGCGGATTAGATGAGTTGTTGAATCAATATGAAATAAGAAGTAGTGATCGAGTTGTAGATTTTGGGTGCGGAAAAGGACGATTAAACTTTTACATGCACCATAAGTGTGGTGCTTCAGCAGTTGGAATTGAAATGAGTGAAGAGTTTTATAAAGAAGCGATAGATAATCGTGATCGTTATGCACGAAAAGTAAGAGACGGTAAAGATAAAATTCAATTTGAGTGTTGTTTAGCGCAAGAATATGAGATTGATCCGCGTGATAATCGGTTTTATTTCTTTAATCCGTTTTCAGTACAAGTGTTTATGAATGTAGTTAATAACATTTTACTTTCGGTAGAAGAAGCGGAGAGAGAAGTGGATATTATTTTATACTATCCTTCTGAGGACTATATTTTCTTCTTAGATAATCAGACTGCGTTTGAGCTGAAGAAAGAAGTTAGATTACCGGATGCTTATGAGAAGAATGGGAATGAGAGATTTTTAGTTTATACGTTAGGATAATAAAAAGCAGGTGCTAAGGCACCTGCTTTTTATTATTAGTTACGGATTAAGTAATCAAATGCGCCTAAAGCTGCATTTGCACCTGAACCCATAGAGATGATGATTTGTTTGTACGGATTATTGGTACAGTCACCTGCACCAAACACTCCTGGTACGTTTGTAGCACCGTGCTTGTCTGTTACGATTTCACCGCGAACGCGTTCAACTGTTTCGCCTAACCAGTCTGTGTTTGGCACAAGACCGATTTGAACGAATACACCTTGTAATTCAACGTGATGAACTTCTTCAGTTTCACGATCGATGTAAGAAATACCGTTTACTTTGTCAGTACCAGTGATTTCTTTCGTTTGAACGTTTTTCAGAACAGTTACGTTAGGTAAGCTGTTAAGACGTTCTTGTAATACAGCATCAGCTTTTAATTCTGGCATGAATTCAAGAACAGTTACGTGCTTAACAATACCTGCTAAGTCGATAGCTGCTTCAATACCAGAGTTACCACCGCCGATAACCGCTACATCTTTTCCGATGAATAATGGACCGTCACAGTGTGGGCAGTATGCTACACCTTTGTTTTTGAACTCAGCTTCACCCGGTACGCCAACATTACGCCAGCGAGCACCTGTTGAAACGATTACGCTCTTACTTTTCAGAATAGCGCCGTTTTCAAGTTCCACTTCAATAAGTTCTTTTTTCTCTAAACGTTTCGCACGTTGTAGATTCATTACATCGATGTCGTATTCTTTTACGTGCTCTTCAAGGCTTGCTACTAGCTTAGGACCTTCAGTGCGTTTTACGCTGATGAAGTTCTCAATACCCATAGTATCCATTACTTGACCACCGAAGCGCTCAGCAACGATACCAGTGCGGATGCCTTTACGTGCTGCATAAATTGCCGCACTTGCACCAGCTGGGCCGCCACCAACAACAAGAACATCGTATGGATCCTTATCAGAAAGCTCTGATGCATCTGGACCGTTACCCATTTTAGCTAAAATTTCTTCAAGTGTCATACGACCGCTTCCGAAAGATTCGCCATTTAGGTAAACAGTTGGTACTGCCATGATGTCTTTGCTTTCTACTTCCTCTTTAAATGCAGCGCCATCAATCATAGTATGTGTAATACCAGAGTTAAGAACGCTCATTACGTTAAGAGCTTGTACAACATCAGGACAGTTGTGACAACTTAGGCTGATATAAGATTCAAAATGATATTCGCCTTGAATGTTTTTAATTTGATCGATTAATTTTTGTTCAACTTTTGGAGCACGTCCACTAACTTGTAGTAAAGCTAACACTAATGAAGTAAATTCGTGTCCTAATGGAATACCAGCGAATACTACACCAGTGTCTTCACCAGGGCGATTTACGCTAAAGCTTGGTGTTCTCTCTAGTTCAACTTTTTCTACTGTAATCTTAGATGACATAGTAGCTAATTCATCTACTAGAGATAACATATCTTTAGATACGTTATCGTCTCCTGCGCTTACTCTAAGTAAAATATCGTTCTCCATTAACTGAAGGTATTGGGATAGTTGTGTTTTTATATCTGCATCTAGTATCATTTTGATCGAACTCCTTAGATTTTGCCTACAAGGTCAAGGCTTGGTTTAAGTGTTGCAGAACCCTCTTGCCATTTAGCTGGACAAACTTCACCTGGGTTGTTACGTACGTATTGAGCTGCTTTAATTTTGTTAACAAGGATGCTTGCGTCACGGCCGATACCGTCAGCATTGATTTCCATAGATTGGATAACGCCGTCTGGATCGATGATGAATGTACCACGAGCAGCAAGACCTTCTTCTTCCATTAAAACGTTGAAGTTTGTAGTAATTGTGCGAGTTGGGTCACCAATCATAATGTATTCGATTTTGCCGATAGTTTCTGAGCTATCATGCCATGCTTTGTGAGTGAAGTGAGTGTCTGTAGATACAGAGTATACTTCAACGCCTAAGTCTTTTAGAGTTGCATATTGGTTTTGTAAGTCTTCAAGTTCAGTTGGACAAACGAATGTGAAGTCTGCTGGGTAGAAACAAACTACGCTCCATTTTCCTTTTAAACTTTCGTCAGTAACTTGGATAAATTCTCCATTATGGTAAGCATTAGCTTTAAACGGTTTTACTTCTGTGCCGATTAATAACATATTAAAATTCCTCCTAAAGGTTGGTTTTGAGCATCGGAAATTAGTTTGCTCATAAAATATATTTTTTAATTAACTATAATAATTCTAATTCGATATTAATTATCATATAGAAGTGGTTATTTTGTCAAGGAGAATGTAGCACTTTATTGTAATTTTAATTAATATTTATTCTCAATTGAGATGATGAAGTAGTTTAGCAGTGATAGAGGTAGAAAATTTAGTTTTAAATGAGTGAGTATAGTCATAGGTGAAGGTGTTTTACTACGTAAATTTTAATTTGAAAGTGAAATGTATAAACGATAATTAAATTTATTAGTGGAAAGATTTCTTAGTAGATTGTGTATTTGAAAAGTAACTTCTTACTTTATTGTACAAAGAATTTTGCAATAAATAAAACAAAATGAATCGGAATCTTTTTGAAAACGTGTTGTTATTTTAAGTGTTCTTTTATTTGACATATATTGAAGCATAAAGTATTTGGTGGAGGAGTAAAGAGGTAAGAAATAATTAAGATTGTTTTGCTCAATTTAAATGTAAAAAAATAATCCATCAAGCGTAAAGGTGCTTGGTGGATTATTTTCTAATTTATTTTCAATGTATGTAGAGCGCTATGTATATTGCTATTCAATGCTTCGAAAAATGCACGTAACTTGGAGTTTAAATGATTATTTTTATGGATAAATAGTCTTTCCATAATTAGTAGTTCACCATTTATACCAAAGCATTGCATTTGTACGGATATATCTTCATTACTTTCGTGAATAGTGGGAAAAACATACTGGAATACTTTGCTTGGAATCATATACTCTTTGATCATGTAATTTTCAGAATCACAATTTGGCGTATGTTTTATATAAATCTTCACATTTTCTTTCGTGACGATAAATTCTAACATTGTGCATTTTATTAGGTTAGGATCGAAATCATTGGATTCTTGTAAATATAAATTAAAATTTGTTCTATCGGAAATGGATTCAATATTTGTAAGTACAATATTTTGGTTATTATAAGTATTCATCTTTTTCTCCTTTAGTATATGTATTAAGAAATTATTTTCATTGATGAGGGAATACTTTAAATAGGGTTTATCTCCATTAATTAATTTATCAAACGTTTCTCTCAAAAATCTCTCAAGATATTCTTTATAAAATGAAAAACCTGTCTCCACATAGAGACAGGTTTTTTAAAGTTATATGCTTTGAAGTTTGTAAGCCCATAAATACCCTTTTGAATCTAATAATAGGTCGTTAGTATTATGCTTTTCTATAAATTGAATTGTTTGGTTAATATGCATTTCATAACCATCAGTTATACGCTCGATTGTGATAGGAACATTTAGTTCACTGAATAGTTGACGTATTCGATAAATAGTATTATATAAATTTGCCAGTGCACGTTTTTCCTCTATGTTAGGCCAAATATCGTCAATAATATGCCATTTTGAAACAGCTTCTTCTTTATGGAGAAGGAAGTAATAAAAAAGCTCTTCAGTAACACGGGTAGGCCATTTTAGCGATTGATGATCTTTTTTTACAAAGGTATTACCGTATAGTTGTACTTGAAGGACGTTTGAATTTCTTTGTTGATTCGAAACGCCATAATATTTTTTTAGGCGGTAATCTAAATCTTTTACAGCAGTAGGTGTCAACGGTTTTAAAATATAATCAAGAGCTTGTACCCGAAAAGCTTCTAAAGCATAGTTTGGGTAAGCTGTAGAGAAAATAACCGGAACATCAATGCCTTCACTTACTAACTTTTGAGCGAGTTCAATTCCTGTCATCTTAGGCATTTCAATGTCTAATAAAATAGCGTCTAATGTGTAAAGAGGAATCATTTTAAGCGCCTCTAATGGTGACTGGAAAGTATCAATAACTTGAAATCCGCCATGTTTTATTAATAAATGATTATGTAAATCTAAAATGGGCTTTTCATCTTCTATTATTACTATTCGCCACACTGCTTTCTCTCCTTTAATGGAATTGTTACATTAATAGTTGTTCCTTTATTTTCAATAGAATAAATCTCTACAGTTCCATTGGAAAACTTTCGAACACGACGTAAAACATTTGAAAATCCAATTCCTTGATTCTTAAGAGTTCCATTTAATAAATTGTGTATAGTTGTTTCTGACATTCCTATACCGTCATCTATTACTTGTATAAATAAAATCTGTTTTATTTGTTTTATATTAATTTGTACATGACCGTTTCCTTCTTTCTCAAATAGGCCGTGGCGTATTGCGTTTTCCACAAATGGTTGTACGAGTAAATTAGGTATATATATTTCATCTAAAGATTGGACGGTATCAACTTCATATGAACAAGAAAGACGTTCGCCAAATCGTGCCTTTTCTATTTCTACATATGCTTGAATGATAGAAAGTTCCTTTTGTAATGTAGAATAATTTGCTTCTTTTCCAGACTCAAAGATATAGCGTAAGTAGGAGCTTAACATCGTTAGGAGATGTGCAGCACGTTCACTATCTGTATAACAGAATGAAATAATATTACTCATTGCATTATATAAGAAGTGTGGTTTGATTTGGGCCTGTAGAAAGGCCATTTCATTTTCGAATGCTTGCAGTATAGCTTCTCTTGTTTGGAAAATAGTCTGCAATCTAGCTAATAGCACTTGTTTTGTACAAGGTTTAACTAAGTAATCGGTTATTCCACTTGCAAATATATTATCTACATGAGTTGGATAATCTTTTGAACTTAACATTAGAATAGGTAATTCTAATATGGATGTTTTTTTGCGTATATGTTTGGCCAACTCAATGCCTCCAATTTCGGGAAGGGTTTCATCTATAATAAGAAGCGAGAAATCTTTAGTTTTCTCTAGCAAGAAAATAGCTTCTTGAGCTGAATGGACAATGTTAATATTGTATTTTTCGGATAGTAAAGATTTTAGTACCTCTGTATGTATGACATCATCATCTACAATTAAAATTTTTGGTTGATGGCTAGTATTTACTTGGGAAACTTCTTTAAAACCATGTTGTTCCTTTAAAATAGTAGGTATTTCTTTATATTCATAAAAAGGAACTTTTATTTTAAATAGAATAGAAGTTTTATAGTATTCAATTTGTAACTGCCCATTCATGCGTTCTAGCAGTTCTTTACTTATTAATAATCCAACTTCAGTATGAGCTTCTTCATACGTAAAATTAGAACTTCTAGTAGCTTTAAAGGTTAAATGAATATTTTCTCCTATATGTTGAGTATCAATAACAATTTTTCCACTTACTGCATAGTAACAACATTCTTCTAAAATACGATAAAGTACTTGTGTTAATCGATCTTCGTCTACTAGTCCATGCAAATTCTTCGGTATGTATTCTTGATACATAATGTTTTTTCTTGAGAGGGGTAGTTCCATTAATTTATAAACGTGATTCACAACCATTTTTATATTTGTTGATTTTCCTACAAAAGAATAATCATGAAATTTAATTTTTGTGAAATCCTGTAAATCATTAGTAAGATATAGTAAACGTTCCGTAAGTTGTTCCAGTAGATGTAACTCATTAGAATGCTTTTCTTTTTTATCATTAGATTTTACAGATTTAATCAAATTAATTGCATGGTATAAAGGATTTTTTAATTCTTGGGTCGTTACTTTTAAAAAAGAATCTTTTGTTAAATGAATAGCTTCTAATTTTTTCGATAAGTGCTCAGCTTCTTCGGTACGATTAATAAAACGTGTGCCTAAAAAGACATTCATCATAATAATGAAACCTATTAGTCCAAAGCGATTAAATATATTACGACCTGATGCAAAAAGTTGTTCTAGTGTGCCGCTAAAGAGAAACATGAATAGAGTAAGTAACATAAGGATAAAAATTAAAATTTCATTTTTATTAATAATCCACTTTTTTTGTATGATTAGCTGAGTCATTCTTAGGATAATCCACAACAACATTATATTCATATAAAAAAAGAATAGTGTTTGTAGATTAGATAGAGATCGAGCTGGAAATAAGATTATGCTTACACTATAAATAAAGAAAGGCGAAAATAATAAAAGCATTTGTTTTTTATTTATAATAGTAGGCATAGTTTTTGAAATAAACAATGGTAATAAAATTGCACTAAAAAATGTAATAGAGTCTTGTAATCGAAAATAAATTTCAAAAGGGATATTAGGAACAGCGCGAAGTAATATACGCTCCCCACGTGTCATAACAATTAGTGCAAGGCTTAGGAAATAACAACCACTATAAAAAAAGCCATCATCTTTTTTACGTAGCAAGAAGATAGTGAGATGAAAAATACTAAAAACTAATAATATGGAAACTGCTGTCCATTCAATATTTGTATCTTCCGCTACGTCTTCTCGCATCGCTTTAGCATCACCGAAATCGATTGGGAAAATTATACCTCCCCGTACATTATAAAAATTTGAAACTTGAATTGTTATGAGTAGCTCTTTTGTTTTCGGTGTTAAATAAATTTCATATGATGGGTTTTCAGGTTTTGTATTTTCTTTTGATTTTCCGATCTGGCCTACTTCAGAAACTTTTTCGTCGTTTACATAAATAGTATGGGCTGACCAAATATTTCGAATTCGAAAACCAACTTCAGAAAAATGCTTAGGTAGCAAGATCTTTAATTGATAAGCACCATATTGTGCTTTGGATTCCCACTGTCCTGGTACGAGTTGGTTTGGAGCTTGGTCTTGAAATTCGTTTGAATTTACAAATTCATTTGGGGTGAATTTCCATTCGCCTGCTAAAGATAATATTTTCGCATTTGAAGGAAGATCACTTAAATTAAGCGTACCATTTTGTGCACGTTTTTGAATGAGATTTGTATCACTATCTCGAAAGTTAATATTTATAATTAAAAGCATCATCACAGTGATGAGAAGCCAACCAATGGCTTGTTTCCACATGGGGTAATCACCTCTTCTTCAATAATATATAATAAAATTCTTAGTATTTAAATTTTATATTTTAGATATATGAATTTAATGTGTCAATGTGTTATGAAATTCGTAATTTTTAACACTTATCCCGCAATTTATGTACAATAAGATTCCCACATCGAAGTTCGAATGGAAAATAAAGAAGTTAGGGCGGAGCCGGCTGACTGTAGAGGCACAATTGGTGCGAGTTAATAATCAATAGGGATAGACAAACCCTCGATTGATTAAAGTTTTCCTTTAGTTATAGAGAATAAACTAGGGAAATGGAAGCATTGACCCCCATCTTTAACGAGCTATAATAAAATCTAGATACATCTTTCAAAAAGAAGACATTAGTTGTAGGATAAAAAATTTCACCCTATTATTTTTTTTATAGTCTTCAGAAAACGCTTACAATTAGTGTGGAGGGGAAGCCATGTCTAAGTTCACGAAGTATTTTTTAATGGAAGCTAAAGATGTGATGACATATGTGCAAGAGAAGCTATCTAAGTTCGAACACGCAAAGGGGTTAAAGTGTAAAGAAATAGGAGATGGCAATTTAAATTATGTGTTCCGTGTTTGGGATGAAAAAGAGAATATTTCTGTCATTGTAAAGCAAGCTGGGGATACAGCGCGTATTTCAGATGAGTTTAAGTTGTCGACGAATCGTATTCGTATTGAATCTGATGTTTTGCAGTTAGAGGAGGAGTTAGCATCGGGGCTTGTTCCAAAGGTTTATTTGTTTGATAGTGTGATGAATTGTTGTGTGATGGAATATTTATCAGATCACACAATATTGCGTACAGCACTCATGAATCATCAAATATTTCCAAGTCTTGCTGACGATTTAACTACCTTTATGGTAAATACTCTTCTATTAACATCAGATGTTGTAATGAATCATAAAGAGAAGAAGGAACTCGTGAAAAATTATATAAATCCTGAGTTATGCGAGATTACAGAGGACCTCGTATATTCTGAGCCATTCACAAATCATAATAAACGCAACGAATTGTTTCAATTAAATGAAGGTTGGATTAGAGAGAATATATATAGCGATAAGGAACTTCGTATGGAAGTAGCAAAGCTTAAATTTGCGTTTATGACGAATGCACAAGCTTTACTCCATGGTGATTTACATACTGGTTCTGTTTTTGTAAAAAGTGATTCTACAAAGGTTATTGATCCTGAGTTTGCCTTTTACGGACCTATGGGATATGACGTTGGGAATGTAATGGCGAATTTAATATTTGCTTGGGTGAATGCAGATGAGACTATGCCGCCTGGAGCTGAGAAAGATACATATATGGATTGGCTACAATCTACAATGGTAGATGTAATTGATTTATTTAAGAAGAAATTTTTAGATGCTTGGGATATTCATGTGACAGAGATTATGGCGAAGGAAGAAGGCTTTAATCGTGTTTATTTACAATCTGTATTAGAGGATACAGCGGCAGTGACGGGTCTTGAATTAATTCGTCGTATTGTTGGGCTAGCAAAGGTAAAGGATATTACTTGTATTGAGAATGAGGAAGCACACGCGAGAGCGGAACGAATTTGCCTTCAGGCAGCGAAGAAATTTATTTTGCAGGCGAAACAATATAAAACAGGTGCAAGCTTTATAGAAACGCTAAAAGAACAATTTGTGCAGAATGTGAAGTAAGGGGAAAAGATGATGGCAGAGCAATTAATACCAATTCAATGGAAAGATGATGCTTTAGTGTTGTTGGATCAAACGGTATTGCCGAACGAAGTAGTCTATGAATCTTTTAAAACGGCTGAGGGTGTTTGGGATGCGATTCAAGTAATGAAAGTACGGGGAGCGCCGGCAATAGGTGTTTCAGCAGCCTATGGTGTGTATTTAGGGGTAAAGGAAGTTGCTGAAAGTTCGGCGGAAGAATTCATAGAGGAAGTAAAAAAAGTATGTGCATATTTAGCAACATCAAGACCGACGGCAGTAAATTTATTTTGGGCACTTGAAAGAATGGAAAGTGTAGCGAAAGAGAATGCTCACTTATCAATTGCGCAGTTGAAAGATAGATTATTAGAAGAAGCAAAAGAGATTCATAGAGAAGATGAAGAAATTAACCGTCAAATTGGAGAGCACGCATTAACATTATTCCATGATGGCATGGGAGTATTAACGCATTGTAATGCAGGGGCGTTAGCAACGACGAAGTACGGTACTGCGACAGCTCCAATGTACTTAGCGAAAGAAAAAGGATGGGACTTAAAAATCTATTCGGATGAAACACGCCCTAGATTACAAGGTTCAACGTTAACAGCATTAGAACTACAGCGAGCGGGAATCGATGTAACGGTCATTACAGATAATATGGCAGCAATGGTCATGTCACAAGGGAAGATTGATGCGGTAATCGTTGGCTGTGACCGAGTAGCAGCAAACGGTGATGTAGCAAATAAAATTGGAACATTAGGTGTATCTATTTTAGCTAAATACTACAACATTCCATTTTATGTAGCAGCACCAACACCAACAATTGATTTAAAAACACCGACAGGAAAAGAAATTCCGATTGAGGAAAGAGATGGTTCTGAAGTGATCAATCGTTTCGGACAATATTCGGCTCCGAAAGAAAGTAAAGTATATAATCCAGCATTTGATGTTACGCCACATGAAAATGTAACAGCGATTATTACAGAAAAAGGAATTGTGAAAGCACCGTTTACGGAGAATTTAAAAAAGCTATTTCAATAAGTAGATAGATAAAAAGCAGTCATCATAAGCTTCATACTTAGGGGGATGTATATGTTATTACAAAAAGAAAGAGAAGAAGTTGTAGCGTACGGAAAGAAAATGATTTCTAGCGGTTTAACAAAGGGGACCGGGGGAAATATTAGTATTTTCAATCGTGAACAAGGCCTAGTTGCAATTAGCCCAAGTGGTTTAGAGTATTATGAAACAAAGCCTGAAGATGTAGTTATATTAAACTTAGATGGTGAAGTAGTAGAAGGAGAAAGAAAGCCATCAAGTGAATTAGATATGCATCTTATTTACTATAGAAATCGTGAAGATATAAACGCGCTTGTACACACACATTCTCCTTATGCGAAGACGATCGCATCATTAGGATGGGAGCTTCCTGCTGTGTCATATTTAATTGCTTTTGCAGGTCCGAATGTTCGCTGTGCGCCGTATGAAACATTTGGTACGAAGCAATTAGCAGAGGCTGCTTTTGAAGGGATGGTTGATCGTCGTGCTGTATTACTTGCAAATCACGGTTTAATTGCGGGTGCAAATAATATAAAAATGGCGTTTACTATTGCAGAAGAGATTGAGTTTTGCGCCCAAATTTATTATCAAACGAAAAGTGTCGGGGAACCGAAGCTGTTGCCAGAAGATGAGATGGAGCATTTGGCGAAGAAGTTTGAAGGCTATGGGCAGCAGTAGAATGAAAAAACACCCTCAAGATTTCACTCTTGAGGGTGTTTCTATACCTTCTTAAGCAATAAATACATAAAGTAAGGAGCACCAATTAAAGCGACGACAATACCTGCTGGAATACCGCTAGGTTCGACGATGTTTCGTCCAATTGTGTCTGCTAATAGTAATAACCATCCGCCAATTAAAAGGGCGATAGGCATGAATATTTGATGCCTTGGACCTACTAAAGATTTTGCGATATGAGGAGCCATAAGTCCGATAAAGCTAATTCCTCCTGTTACGGAAACAGCTGCAGCAGCAAGTGCAACGGCTGCGATTAATAAGTATCTTCGTTCTTTTTCAATTTCAATTCCAACACCGATTGCTACTGGCTCGTTTAATGCTAGTATATTTAATCGATGTGCTTTATAGAAGACAAATGGGATTAATACGATTAGCCAAGGAAGCATTGCTAAAACAAATGTCCAGTCATCTCCCCAAATGTTTCCGGCAATCCATTTGGCGATAAAGTCCACTTTCATACGATCAGCGGATGAAATAAGGACAATCATTATTCCAGATAGTGCAAATGAAAAACCGATGCCGGTTAATGTTAATCGTATTGGCTGAAGGCCGGTGGATTTACTATATGAAAATACGTAAATTAGAACAGCTGTTAGAAACGCACCGATAAATCCAACAACTGGTAGTAGGTAAAGGAATGAACCTACGTCTATCGGGAAGTATAGAAAGAAAACAGAAACTGCAACACCAGCACCAGCGTTAATGCCGAGAATACCAGGTTCAGCTAAATCGTTTCGGGTAATACCTTGTAATATAGCACCTGATAAAGCGAGAGCCATACCAGCTAATAATGTAATGACGATTCTAGGTAGCCTTAAAGAATATAAAACGAATTCTTCTTTAAATGTACCTTGTCCCATAAGTGTTGGGATTAATCTGTCATAGGAGAGGGCGGCAGAACCGAGTCCCATTCCAATTACAATTGTTGTGATGGTAAGTATAAGTAATGCAAGTATGATAAGGCGTTGTTTCTTTAAAATAGATTGCATCATGAGAAAGTTCTTCCTCCTTTACGTACAATGAATAGGAAGAATGGTAATCCTACAATAGCGACAATTGCCGCGACGGGTGTTTCGTACGGAGCGTTAATAGTACGCCCGATTGTATCTGCAAGTAACATAAAGGAAGCACCAGCGATAGCTGACATCGGTATAACGAAACGGTAGTCTGGTCCAACGATAGGACGAACCATATGAGGCACCATTAAGCCGATAAATGCCATATTTCCGACAAGCGCTACAGAAGCACCAGCAAGCAAGATAATAATGATAAATAAAATTGTTTTAATGACGATAATTTTTTGACCGAGTCCAACGGCAACTTCTTCACTGAAACTAAGGACTGTTAATTTCTTTGCAAGTAAAATAGTGATAAATATACTTATTGAAATAACCGGAATAATAATTTTTAATTGGCTCCAACTCGTTCCAATTACGCCCCCAGCCGTCCACATTGATACATCTTGTGAAATTTTAAAGTAAATGCCAACACCTTCTGAGATTGCAAGTAGAAATGCTGAAACAGCAGCACCAGCTAATACAATTCGAAGAGGGGAAAGTCCGCCCTTTTTCACCATGCCAATTCCAAATACCATAATAGCGCCAATTGCAGCGCCGATAAAGCAAGCTAGTGTTAAGTAAAGGTAGCTTATAGAAGGATTGAAAGCAAGTGTTAGTGCAAGTGCAGCATTTGCGCCGCCAGTTAGGCCAAGCAATCCTGGATCAGCAAGAGGGTTTCGCGTTAATCCTTGCATAATTGCACCAGAAACAGCGAGTCCAGCTCCTACAAAAATAGCAGCAACTTCACGTGGTAAACGTATTTCACGAAGGATGGATAGCTTATCCCCTTTAGCAGAGGAAGTAAGTGCTAACCATACATCTTTTATAGAAGTATCCGCAGCACCTAACACCATTGCAAACATAAAAATAAGAAAGAATGCAATGATACTCAAAATTAATTTGTATGTAAAAGCATTGGAACGTAGGTTGTCTTGCTCTTTTTTCATTCGTTTCACATCTTTTCTTTTCATAGAATAAAGGAAGAGGAATTCTTAAATTAAGAATTCCTCATGTTTGTATTATTGACCAAGAAAGCTCTTCTTGAAGAAGTCTAGTTGGAAATCTAATGTAAGTGGATCATTGAAATAGAATTCCATCATGTTTGCTTCATATACACGATTATTTTTTACTGCTGGAATGTTTTTATATGATTCTGTCTCTTGGAATGAGTTATCAGTATCTTTGTTTTTACTTACGATTAAGTAATCACCAGCAAACTCAGGTAATACCTCAGTAGATAATGCGTAGTATCCTTCTTTTAAAGCTTTTTCTTTTACTTTTTCAGGCATTTTTAATTTCATTTCTTGGTAAAGAATTTCTGTTCCACGGCCCCAGTTTTCGCCGTATACGTAAAGCTGTTTGTTGAAGTTTTCAACAACAGAAACTGTTGCATCTTCACCGATCTTCGCTTTAATGTCTTTTCCAGCTGTTTGTGCGCGTTTCTTGAAATCATCAACCCAAGTTTTTGCTTCTTTTTCTTTATTTAATAATTTACCGATCTCTAAGTGTTGTGTTAAGTAATCAACTTTTCCGTAAGTGTATGTTACAGTAGGAGCGATTTTCTTTAACTTATCAACATTTTTAATATTTGATAACCCAATGATTAAATCTGGATTTAATTCAGCAATTTTTTCAACATTCTCATCTGATACTTCAGCGACATTCTTCAGTTTGCTATCGAAACGTGGGTTTTGTTTAGACCATGAATCTACCCCAACAAGATTTACTCCTAATGACATTACGTTACCAGCGAATGATGATAGGACAACAACACGTTGTGGATTTGCTGGAACTTCAACTTTACCATTTTCAGATTGGTATGTAATTGTTTCTGACTTCTTACCTTTTGTGTCGTTCTTCTTGTCTGTTGAACCATTGCTACAAGCACTCATAACAAGGACGAACAGAACTGTTAGTGAAATAAATAACTTTTTCATCGTCTTTCTCCTTTTGATAGATGATATGTGATATACAATAAATTGTTTAGCTTTAATCTTTTGAAAAGTTAGTGGTAATACAAAAGTCTTATTAACAATCTTGAATATGAGATTTTACCATATAGTATTCACCATAGTAATAGAAGAAGATGTAATCTCACAGTTGCTAATAATTAATAAATTGATAATGATTATCACTATTGATTCTTTAAATACTATAATTTTATATAGGTGTATTGTCAATAGTGATTTTGATTGTAAAATTTATAAAAACAAGTTATATTTTATTGAGAATGATAATCAATGATTAATAGCTGAGGAGTGAGCACGAATGAATCAAGAAGAATTGTTTGATGTAACCGTGATAGGCGGAGGGCCTGCGGGGCTTTATTCAGCTTTTTATAGTGGACTAAGAGAAATGAAAACGAAAATAATAGAATTTCAACCACAGTTAGGTGGAAAAATACATGTTTATCCGGAGAAAATGATTTGGGATATTGGCGGATTATTACCGGTTACTGGTGAGAAATTAATTGAGCAACTTGTACAACAAGGATTAACATTTCAGCCTGAAGTTGTATTGAATACAAAAATAGAATCAATTATTCGTAATCAGGATGGCATTTTTACGTTGAAAACAAGCTCTGGGGAAGAACATTTTTCAAAAACAGTGATCATCGCAACTGGTAGTGGTATATTGAATCCACAAAAGTTATCAATTGAGGGTGCGGAGAGATTCGAAGTCTCAAATTTAAATTATACAGTTAAATCGTTAAAACGTTTCAAAGATAAAACGGTAATTATTTCAGGCGGAGGGAATTCTGCAATTGATTGGGCGAATGAATTAGAACCAATCGCGAAAAAAGTTTATTTAACATATAGAAAAGAAGAATTATCTGGTCATGAAGCACAAGTAAAACAACTTATGAACAGTTCGGCAGAATGTTTCTTTAATACATCGATTACAAAATTAATTGCCGGTGATAACCATGAAGCGATTGAACATGTAGAATTAACAAATCATGAAACTGGAGAGGTTTCTTATTTACCTGTTGAAGAAGTTATTATTAATCATGGATATGAACGTGACATTACATTATTGGAAAATAGTGAGCTAGATGTCGCAATTGTGGATAATTACTTTATCGCAGGGAATGCAAATAGTGAGTCCTCGGTAGATGGATTATATGCCGCTGGAGATATTTTAAAGCATGAAGGGAAATTACATTTAATTGCAGGGGCGTTCCAAGATGCTGGAAATGCTGTGAATAAAGCGAAACAATTTATTCAACCAGATGCAAGTGAGTACGGAATGGTTTCTTCGCATAATGAAGTATTTAAGAAGAGAAATCGAGAGTTAATTAAGCAGATGATGAAATAATAAAGGAACAAGTATACCCCCATTCACTTCTCTATTCGTATGGACGAGAGAGGTAAATGGGGGTTTTCCTGTTTACTATATTTTCAATCATTATTATGACACCGGTTTCATCAGTTCATATGACATGAACATTTTATTTATAAATCAGTCCAGAAAACAATGAATCTATGTTTTGTTTACGCTGTTCCTTTTGCTCGTTCGTTAGGAAATGGCATATTTAGTATAGAAGCAATGTATTGTTTTCCATGTTTTCGAGCCAATGATTCTAATATTTGACGAATGCGTTTTGTAAGATGTCCCTGTTTTTTTATAGCTTCACAATATGCGTCGTAGAAAGCATATTTAGCCCATAGAAAATCATCTTGTTGGAATAAAAAATGATTTTTGTACCATTCACCAATTGTATGATAACAATTGGTTTCGTGTATTGCTACGCTTTGAGAAAGAATACGATCAGATAAAGATGTAGTTAAATGAGAAGTTGTGTTTTCTGTTTCAACTTGTAATGTTTTTTCTAACATTGTAATGATGTGACGAGTAGCCATATGTTAACTCTCCTTTGTGTAAATGGGTGATACCATTCTATATTTAAAAAAATACTTACTATATTATTATACAATATATGGAATGGTTCTACCTGCTTTTTAAACTGCATTTACAAAATCTTTTTTATTTGTTTACAAAAATAAAGTAAAGTAAGATACAGTATATATGAAAAAATAATAAGGGAATGAACACATTGTATATAACAGTAGAAGAGGCTGCGGAGTATTTGAATTTACCAAAATCGTATATTGAAGAGTTAATTCAGCAAAAGAAAGTTCGTGCGTTATTCGATGGAGAACAATATTTATTAAATAAAGAACAATTCAACACGCATTTAGAACAAATGGAAAAATATAAACTATTAGTGGAAGAAATATTAAACGAACCAATTCCAGAAGATATGGATGTTAAAGACGAAGACTAAATTTTGGGAAATCCCGTATGAAGATATACAGAAATGTACCTTCATACGGGATTTTTTTGTCTCAAGCTATTAAAAACCTAAAGGGCCTTCAGCATTCCATGAAATTTTGATAGGTAGTAGTCTACCATGTTAAAAGCATATTTTTTTCTAGCTAGGACAAACATAGAGAACGTAACCTGTACAGATACATATACTATCAGTGCAAAAGCTTATAAATTAATGGAAGGGGTTTTCTCGTGAGTTTACTTCATTGTGATTTTTTGAAAGATTTAATTGGATCTTATGTAAGAGTAAACAGAGGTGGACCAGAATCTCAAAAAGGGACAATAGTATCAGTATATACGGACTACTTCGTATTAAAGAATGAAAAAGGAGAGCACTATTACTATCAGCTTCGTCATCTGAAAAGTGTTACAAAAAATACGAAAGATTGTGTAGAAGATGATTGTGGATGGTTGGAATATGATTATGCAGAAGATTTCGAAAAAATGCTTCTAAGCTTCAAATACCGTTGGGTAAAAATTAATCGTGGTGGCCCAGAGAAAGTTGAAGGGATTTTACAAGACGTTTCTTGCGATTACGTAACGTTAATTATAAAAGAAGAAGTTGTATTAATAGCACTAGCTCATATTAAAAGTGTTAGTTATAACGAACCAGTATGCGAAGAGAGCGATGAGAAAAGTGATGAAAGTAGCAATAATTCAAGTCGAGCTCGTGCACAAAGACAATCAAGAAGATAATGATAATAAGAAAGGAGGAGACAAATTTGGAGAGTGTATTATACTGTGAGCAAATTAAAAGTTTAGTTGGTGAGAATGTAAAAGTAAATCTTCGCGGACCAGAAAGTCGAGTGGGAATACTTGTATCGTTAGGGGGAGATTACCTTACACTACAACTACCTCATGGAGAATTAGTATATTACCAATTGAAACATGTGAAGAGTCTAGTTAAGAAAGTGAAAGAAAGTAAATGTGGCGATTGCTATATCTCACGTTTCTACTCTGATGATGATAATTTTGTCGATGTATTACGTGACTTGAAGTATAAGTGGGTGAAAATTAACCGTGGTGGACCAGAGTGTGTGGAAGGCTTATTAAGTGAAGTACATGATGAATGTATAACACTAGTAAATGGTGATGAAGTTATTTACGTGATTATTTATCATATTAAGAGTGTGAGTCAAGTAGTTAAATGTAAAAAGAATGAAGAAGAATAATGTTTGATAAATAAGAGGGGCATTATGATTGGAAGTGAAGAACGATTTCTTATATCGATACAATTATGTTGCGATATTATGAAAAGGAATTCCTTACTATTAAAAGAAGAAACATTGCCCCTGATTATTTTTTAGAAATGGAAGACAGAAAAGTATAATTCCATAGAAAGGAGGATATAGATGAATGAGTTACACAAAAGTATTGGAGAAAATATATATGTTAAATTAATTGGTGAAAAAAGATTTAAAGGTGTATTAATCGATGTAGGAAATGATATTGTTGTTCTTTACAATGGACAAGACTACGTATATATATCTTTATACCATATCCAGTATTATAAATTTTTAAGAGAGCATGATGAAGAAATATTAAAGCCAGGTGTGGATTCTGTAATTAAGAGCGAATCCCCTTCAATTTCTTTGAGAAAAGTATTGAGCACCTCTAAAGGGATTTTTACAGAAATTTATGTGGCAGGAAATGCTCCAATACATGGTTATGTTACAAGTGTTATGAACGATTATATTGTTTTTTATAGCCCTGTTTACAAAACAGTATATATATCTTTAAAGCATTTGAAATGGTTAATTCCCTATAAAGAGAATCAAGTCCCTTATTCCCTCAATAAAAATGAACTCCCCGTAAATCCATTAAATATTACTTTAGCTAGAACGTTCGAAGAACAGCTTATTAAAATGTCTGGGAAAATTATGGTGTTTGATTTAGGTGAAGAATCTAACAAAATCGGAAAGATGGCGAAAATTGATGAAGGGCATATTGAAATATTAAAAGCCCGTGACGCAAAAATGTATGTGAATATTCAACATGTGAAATCGGTCCATTGTCCGTAGGTTAGTTAAAAGGGCTGGCTTTTTCTTTTATATATGCGGAAGAAAAGGTCGAGCCTATTTGTTTACCGTTATTTGGATATGAGGGGGAAAGTGAATTGAATATATAAGTATGTTACTGTTTTTACTTATAACGAGGTAAACTTGTACCAAATTATAAAAAAGATGTACGAGCTATTTTTTGGTGCATTCAATTCATTTTTTGAGGAAGTGCTGCTCAACTAATTTATTAAAGGGGTTTTATTTGTGGAGCAGTTTCCAAATTCGTTTTCGATTACGTTGCTTGGCAGTGCTGGTGGAGCAGCAAAAGCAGTGTTAGCAATTTTGAATCAAGCGATAGTAAATGAAAAAGATCCAATTTATGAAGTTATAAAGAATGTGGACTTCCATTTGGTGGATATAAAACAAAAAGATAAAAGTTATTATGATGAGTTGTTTCCAAATTTGAAAGAGCAATTTTTTTTATATGAAATAAACCTCCAAGATGTAGTCAAATTTAAACAACATTTAAAAGAAAAAAGAACGAAGGTTGTTATTGATGTTTCAGGTGCAGATACGATTAGGGGACTGAGTTGTTGTAATGACCTTGGTATTTGTTATATTAATTCGGCTTTGGAAAATGAGGCGGTAGATCAAGACGATAGTTTACTTGGTTTTCAGCTTACGGAAAGGTATACGAGGTTTGAGAAGGAGAAAGAAAC
This sequence comes from Bacillus sp. NP247, assembly GCF_018966865.1. Classification (NCBI taxonomy): domain Bacteria; kingdom Bacillati; phylum Bacillota; class Bacilli; order Caryophanales; family Bacillaceae; genus Bacillus; species Bacillus sp. NP247. Next base: position 3,065,775 of record NZ_CP076653.1, read on the forward strand.
ATTTACAAATACAAGAGCAATCATAGGCTCAGGTATGAATCCAGGTGTTGTTCAATGGATGGTTGTTGAGCTTATGAAAGAACGTCCAAATGAAAAACCAAGAGCATGTTATATTGTAGAACATGATAATTCATTTTTGGGTGATAAAGGGCTAATAAAACCTCATACACTTTATGCATCATGGGCAGTAGAGCGTTTTCTTGATGAAGCGATATGGAGTTATCCTATGTATATGAGTCATCATCGTCCACTTTACTTTTATGAGGATGTATATGCTTCCGAGTATAAAGTAAAGTTAGGTAAAAAAGAATTTTATGGTTGCTTAATGCCGCATGAAGAAGTTTTAATTTTGGGAAAATCTTTTAATATGGAAGTGGGTTTTCTTTATCGGATCAATGAGTATACAACAAACTTAATTAGACAGAACTTAGATAAAGTAGAAGATTTATGGAATTGGAATCGTAAAGTATTTAATCCAGCAGAAGATGATATTGTAGGGGAAGATTTAGTCGGTGTGCTACTCGTTTATGAAAATAGCGAGACATATATGTATAACGTGATGAATAGTAGCCAAGTTTTTCATAAATATAAAACGAATGCAACTTACTTCCAAGTAGGGTGTGGAATTTATGCAGGTTTGTGCAGTTTACTTTTAGATCACCTTGGACAAGGTACTTATTATGTCGAGGAATTATTATTAAATACAGAAAGTAAGTACGGTGAATATTTAAATTTATATATGAAGGATTTTGTAATAGGGCATAATGATTTTACGGATGGACTGCTACATGATAGGGTAAGATGGATATAAGTTGTGACTAAAAAGGAAGGAGAAATCTCCTTCCTTTTTAGTATTATAAGGTTACATATTGCCCTGAAAGCAATTTCATATTTATAATTTAAGGAGATAACGGTGGAAATGTTTTTTCGTATCGATCAAGGGGAGTTTTTATATGAACAAATACAAGAGCTTGATTTATGAAGAAAGAAAAGCTTTAAAAGTATTTATATTATTATTCTATATTATATTCTTTTTATATGACGCTATATATTATTTTGCATATCCTGCTATGAACATTAATGGAACAGCGGTAGGTTGGCCAAAAGGCAGCCTTGGGATAGGTGTATATATATTTGTAATAGCATTATTTCCTATTTCAATATATCTTCAAAAAAGAGGCTATGTATATTCTATAAAATATTTATTTTTATTTGGGTACATGTTTATTAATCTTATTAATAATTTAATGATTTATTTGCGAACGGATAGAGCTTTTGAACATGGTAGTATGGTAGAAATGTTATTAATTTTATTTGCACCAGTTTTCGTGAACAGAAAATATTTTTATTTAGTTTCCTTTAGTGTAATTGGAAAGTATGTACTTTTTACATTGATATTACAAGATTTAAAAGTTGTGATTCCGCTTGTCTTATGTATATTCTATTTCATTATTTCACATTCTTTGTTAAAACGATTTCAATCTTATGTAAGAACAGTGTTTGAAATGATGAACAATATGAAAGAGACGGAAAATTTAGCTGTAATTGGCACAATGTCTACAACAATTGCGCATGAAATCCGAAATCCATTAACGGCTTTGAAGGGATTTACGCAAATGCAAAAAGAAAAAAACCCTGAAGATATGATGAGCTATGAAATAATGCTACAAGAAATTGAGAGAATTAACGGATTTGTTAGCGAATTGATGTTATTAGGAAAACCAAAATCAATAAATTATGAATGGTGTAATATAGGGGGAATCCTTTTATATGTTGTGCAGTTAATGGAAAGTTATGCGAGTCAATATAAAGTGAAAGTCTATTTGCAAGTAGATGGAAATTTACCTGTTATAAACGGCGATGATAAAGAGTTAAAACAGGTGTTGTTAAATATTATAAAAAACGGAATAGAATCAATGCCAGAAGGTGGAGACATTCATATCCGTGCATACCAAAAAACGGAAGGACATTTGTGTATTTCTGTCGAAGATCAAGGATTTGGTATAGAGAATGAGAAATTAGAGAAGATTGGAAAGGCTTTTTATACAACAAAGGAGAATGGTACAGGACTTGGTTTAATGATTACATATAAAATTATTAAAGAACATCAAGGGAGTATCACAATTCAAAGTAGTATGGGTGTAGGAACGGAGGTGGAGATTTATTTACCGACAGTGTAGTGAAGTAGAAGAAATTATTTTTCAGAAAAGTGTTCTTCTTGTGTAAATATAAACATTTTATAAAATGTTTCAAGAAGGGTTTTTTTTATAAAATACTTCGTTTATAATGGAGGAAAATATCGACATGAGATTGGTTACTCATGTAACGGTTCGGTAGTGTTATGAAAAGAAAAGAAGGGGTGCACGCGCATCCTTTTTTCTATGCAGATATGATGAAAGGGGTGGTATGATGGAATTAACATTAAATTCGACTGTATGTTTACACACGATTCAATTTCGAAAAGAGCAAAAGAACTATATTGTCAAAGATACGATTACAGGAGAGACATATGAAATGCCGCCACTTTGGATTGATGCACTAGCAATGATGCGTGACGGTTTTTTATTGGGAGAAATTGAGGATAAATTAAAAGAAGAATATCCAGCAGAAGAAGTAAATATGGTAGCATTTACGAGGCAACTGTTAGAGCTGGAACTTGTCGAGATGGTAGATGGAGAAGAAATAGCTTGTACAAAGAAGAAAGATAAAGATTATTTAGCTTGGGTACGCCCAAGGGTGGAACAATTCTTTTTTAACTTAAATAAAAAATATAAAAGCAAAGGTCAGAAGTGATCTTTGCTTTTTTGTTGTCCTCAAGTAGTTCTTATTTTAAAAAATAACGGCAAATGCTCTTGCGAAAGCACCATCACTATTTTTAATTTTTAAAGGTGCTGCTGAGAAAAAGAAACGCTTCGTTTTAATGGCATCTAGATTTGTTAAGTTTTCAATTAAATAAATGTTATTCCCTAGCAATATGTGATGGATAGGTGATGTTTCTGTCGTTACCTCATCAGGAGAAATGAAATCTAAACCGATAGATTTTATTTTTAAATTAACTAGTTCTTCAGCTAATTCTTCAGAAAGATAAAATGCTTCTTTCGCATAAGCTTCTGTGTTCCATTTATTAGATAAATTGGAATGGAAAATAACAATATCTCCTTCCTTTATGTCGGTATTATTTAATACTTCCTTAGGTAATTTTCGTCCTTGAACATGTGTTACATCGATTAGAACTGCTTCGCCTACAAATTGGTCGAGAGGTAATTTATCAATTGTTGTTGCACCAGAGATGAAATGTGCAGGGGCATCGCAATGAGTGCCAACATGAACGACAGAATGAAAATCTGTAACTTGATATCCTGTTTCTTCAACACTTGTAATTGCTTCTAGTTGGATTTTAGGTGTTCCAGGAAATTGAGACATATTGTTTTCAAACGTTTGTGATAGGTCAATTACTTTCATTCTAAATACCTCCAATATATGTTTTAAAATAATAAAAAGCTCATCTTCCATAATCAAGAAAGGTGAGCTTTACATACAGTAGCTAAGCTTTATCTTCCAAAATGCAAAGCATTTTGCAGGAATTAGCACCTATTCAGTTTTTATAAACTGAGGTTGCTGGGCTTCAAAGGGTCGGTCCCTCTGCCTCTCTTGATAAAGGTATATTCAGTTTAAAATTTGTAATTTTTTGATATTTAAATTGTAATTCATTTCCTTTTCCGGTGCAATACAAAATAGGTATTCACCCAAACAAAGTTGCTCGCATATTGTAGCTTATGTAAGTAGACTGCTGCGAAGGGGTGGGTGCAGTGACAGGGAATGTATTGAACTATTTTGCTGGTGGAAATACAGCTAGAGGATTTTATAGCTTGTATGAAGAGAGTTTAAAGGGGCTAGATAGGTTGTTTATTTTAAAAGGCGGTCCAGGAACAGGGAAGTCCTCTTTAATAAAAGCCATTGGGCGTGAATGGGCTGGAAAAGGATATAATATTGAATTTTTACATTGTTCTTCTGACAATAAGTCGGTTGACGGTGTAATTATTCCGAAGTTAAATGTAGGAATTGTCGATGGGACATCGCCACACGTTATTGAGCCGAAAATGCCAGGAGTTGTCGAAGAGTATATAAATTTAGGGGTTGCCTGGGACTCGAATAAATTAAGAAAGCAGAAGTTAGAAATTGAACGATTTGTATCAGAAGCGAGTAAGGCTTTTCAATCTGCTTACGCATGTTTTAAAGAGGCGTTAGCTATACATGATGAGTGGGAGAAAATATATATTAATAATATCGATTTTAATAAAGCAAATGAACTAACAGATGAGCTGATTCAGAAGTTATTTGTAGATAAAAAGGGGAAACAATCGCTTGTGAAACATCGTTTCTTAGGAGCAGCTACACCGAAAGGAGCAGTTGATTTTGTTCCTAATTTAACAGAGGATCTACCACATCGCTATTTTATTAAGGGACGCCCAGGTTCTGGGAAATCAACAATGCTCAAAAAATTAGCTAAGGTAGCAGAAGAAAAAGGGTTTGAAGTGGAAGTATACCATTGTGGATTTGACCCGAATAGTCTTGATATGGTTATCGTAAGAGAATTAGGATTTGCAATTTTTGATAGTACTGCGCCACATGAATATTTTCCAAGTCGCGTGGGTGATGAAATTATAGATATGTATGCCCTTATTGTGACACCGGGGACGGATGAGAAGTATGCTACAGAAATCCGTGACGTCTCCATTCAATATAAAACAAAAATGAATGAGGCAATGTCTTTCTTAGCGAAAGCAAAATCAGTTCGTGATAAATTAGAACGAATTTATATTGCTGCTATGGATTTTTCAAAAGTTGATGCATATAAAGAGGGAATTCAAAAAGAGTTTGAACGAATTGCGGTCGGTGTAACAGAAAAGAACAAGTAAAAAATGGGGTATTTTATTAAGCTGTTGGAAATTTTCTGACAGCTATTTTAGTATGTAGTAAAATTAAGAGTATATTTGTCGAATTTCCAAGGAAATAATCAAAAAATGGGGAGGATATGAAATGAGAGAAAAAATAGAATTGGAGTTAGAACGAATTGAAAAAGAGAATGATGTGAAAATCTTATTTGCTGTGGAATCAGGGAGTCGTGCTTGGGGATTTCCATCGAAAGATAGCGATTATGATGTTAGGTTTGTTTATATACATCCAGTAGAATGGTATTTATCAATTCATGATAAACGTGATGTAATTGAATATCCAATTAGTGATGATTTAGATATAAGCGGCTGGGATATTAAAAAGGCATTGCAACTATTTGCAAAGTCAAATCCGGCGTTACTTGAGTGGATTCGATCACCAATTCTTTATTCGAAAAACTCCAATTTTCCAGAACAGCTTCAGCAAATGAGCGAAAAGAATTTTGATCCAAAAGCAACGATATACCATTACTTACATATGGCTTCAAAAAATTATCGTGAATTTTTGCAAGGTGAGAATGTAAAGTTGAAAAAGTACTTTTACGTATTACGCCCTATTTTAGCTTGTAAATGGTTAGAAGAGAAAGGGACTTTGCCTCCTGTAGAATTTGATCGATTGATTACAGAATTAATATTAGAGCGTAGCGTATTAGATGAAATTGAAAAGTTATTAATAAAGAAAAAAGCAGGTACTGAATTAGATGTTGGATTGAAAATTAAGGTGCTAAATCAATTTTTAGAAGAACAAATTATTTACTATCAGCAATACGTGAAAGGCATTGAAAAGAGATTAGGGATTGATATTGAGAGTTTGAATACATTATTTCGAAATATGCTGTTTGAAGTATATGAAAAAGAGCACAAATAAATTTGTGCTCTTTTTTATCCCGCATTAACGGGCGGTAAGAATCCCACCTCAAGATTCGGCTGGAGCGAAGAAGTTAGGTGGAAGGTCAACTGTCCGTAAACGCCCGATTGGTGATGGCTAATAATCAGTGGGGGATGAACAAAACCTCCACTGATTAAAGTTTCACTTTATTTTGTAGGAATAAAGAAAACAGATATAGCTGCGATAAGACCTGCAGAAGAGAATAAGTAAAAATTCCATACTAAGTCATATTGCATTGTCATAATAATACCGACAAGAATAGGACCAGCAATCGCCCCAACTCGGCCAAGTCCAAGTCCCCATCCTAAGGAGGTAGCTCGTATATGTGATGGGAAGTATTGTGTTACATAAGCATTTAATATTTGAGTAATACCGACTGATCCAATTCCAGCAAGACCAATTAAAAGATAAATGATTGTAACAGATGGTTGAATTGTTAACAGTCCAATACATATGGCTGCCATAAGATAGGAGATGCTAATAACAATTTTTGCTCCTATACGGTCGGCAATCGCCCCAGCAAATAATGCGCCGATAGCTGCAGTAATATTTAGCATAAGTAGAAATGATAAACTAGATCCAAGAGGATATCCTGCTTGGCGCATCATCTGTGGTAACCAAGTATTTAAACCGTATATTAAAAACATTCCCATTATATAAGTGATCCAAAAAAGTAGCGTTGCTTTTATGTATTCTTTTGAGAATAACGTAAGAAATCCATTTTTCTTTTGTATATTAGATGGTGTTCCAGGAATTTCATCGTTTACATGGAATTCAATTTGAAAGCGATCAAGAATTTTGTTCACTTCTTCTTGTCGATTCCGCGATAATAAAAATTGAATGGACTCAGGTAAATAACGAATAATGAAAGGAATGAGGAGTAGCGGAATCATTCCGATGCCAAACATAATTCTCCATCCGAAATCTTCTAACATAAACATGGATAAAATAGCACCTAACACGATACCTAAAGGATAGCCGGTAAACATAAGAGCATAAATAAAAGATTGCCGTTTTTTTTGTGAATATTCAACAGTAAGTGCTGAAGCCGTTGGGATAACACCGCCTAATCCGATTCCTCCGATAAATCGAGATAGTCCAAATAATTCAGGAGAAGGAGCAATTGCAGCTAAGCCCATTGTGATAGAAAAAAGAGCTAAACAGCATATAAGTGTCCACTTTCGTCCAATTAAATCTGTAATGGTTCCGACTAGAATAGCGCCAATAAACATCCCAAATAGAGCATAGCTAGCAATTGTTCCAGCTTGAGCTGGTGATAGTGCCCAGCTGTTGTCTTCTAAAAGCTTTGGCAGAACGGCGCCGTAAATACCTAAATCATATCCGTCAGCTAGAATGGCTAGCCAACAAATAAAAACAACAAGTTTTGTAATAGCGCTTGAAAAGATAGTTTCTGTAGATTCTAGATGAGGTGGAGCAGAAGGTTGCATAGTATTCACCCCTTTTATTTGTAGATGAATATATTATTTTATTTAATGTTAATATTTCCCTTCTTATATCGAAATTTATATGAAAAGGTGTCATGAAAAACAAAGAAGTTCAACAGGTTTCTTATTGAACTTCTTTGTTTTTTTACTCGTTATTAACTCGTTTTAATGGTTGATCTGCTGGACCTTCCATAACATCCCCATCAATTGAAAAACGGGAACCGTGGCAAGGGCAATCCCAAGTACAATCACCGTTGTTCCATTCAACTTCACAGCCAAGGTGTGTGCAAGTTGTATCGACGATATGTAATTTGCCTTCTTTGTCTTTATAAGCACCTGCTCGTTTACCGTTGACATGTACAACAGATCCTTCACCAACTGCAAGGTCTTCTGGTTTACGTAATGCGGTTTCAATTTTTCCTTCAATTAAATGTTTAGCAACATCAATGTTCTGCGAGAGGAATGTTTTTATATCTGGATTTGCATGAAAGCGTGATGGTGCAAACAATTCTTTATATGGACTGTGGACTTTTAGAATGGAATCCTTTAGTAAATGAGCTGCAGCAGTTCCGGTTGTCATTCCCCATTTACGATATCCAGTTGAGACAAATATATTTGGATTCCTTTCATTAATATGTCCGATATAAGGGAGTTTATCTAGCGTAATTAAGTCTTGTGCTGACCATCTATAGGGAACTTCATCTACTCCAAAAGTTGCTTCAGCAAAAGAATAGAGTGCTTCGTAATGAAGCATCGTATTTATTCCTTGTCCTGTTTTATGACTCTCTCCGCCGATTAATATTAGCTTTTCTCCATTTGTTGTTGTATAGCGTAAGGAGCGTTTTGGATCATCGATACTTAAATACATGCCACCTGGATAATCCGTTTTTGTTTTTATTGCGAGAGCATAGGAGCGTTCTGCATACATTCGCGCAAAGAAAAAGCTGTTGGCATCATAAAAAGGAAAATGTGAACAAGAGACAATATATTTACAAGTGATGCGATGGTCACCCTTTGTAATTACTTGTGGATAATCTCCTTTTTCCACATCAATAGCTGTTGTTTGCTCATAAACCTTTCCGCCCATTTCCACAAACTTTTCTAAAAGTGTTTTTAAATAAAGGAGGGGATGGAATTGCGCTTGATTTTTCATCACAAGTGCAGATTGTACTGGAATAGGTAGGGGCAGAGATTGAACATAGTCACAAGGTATATTTAATTTTTGATAGGCTTCATATTCTTTCGATAAATTTCTTAATCCGTTATCGGTAGTTGTATATAAATATGAATCTTCATTTGAGAAATTACAGTCGATTTTATATGTTTGTACAGTCTCGTTTATGAATTGTAGAGCTTTACTATTTGATTCGTAGTAAAGTTGAGCTTTTTCAACACCAAAATTGTTTATTAATTCATCATAAATAAGATCATGTTGAGCTGTTACTTTTGCGGTTGTATGTCCAGTTGTTCCATTTAAAACAGAACCAGAATCAATTAAAACGACTTTCACTCCTTCTTTAGCGAGTAAATAGGCGGTAGTAATGCCTGTAATACCAGCTCCGATAACAGCAACTTCTGTTTTTATATTTTCGGATAAATGAGGAAAAGTAGGGAAATGAGTAGATTCAATCCAATAGGATGATGGTAACTGCGGAAATGTGTCATCTGTCATTTTGGAAACCTCCTGAATTTAGAACAATTTTCCTTTTAATATTTCCATATTATATGGAATTCATGTATGTTGTTTTAGTAGCATCCTATTTTTATTAAAAGAAATATAAAATTATATTAATATAATTATTTTATTAGGGCAGTATGAGGAAGTAGGATTTATATAAAGCTAAATTTAAGTGATTCCATTTGTGGATTACATAGGGAGTTCTTGAATAAGGTAGAGTATATGGAATTTAAGTGGATGTGTATGTATAGCGATAAAACCTTGTGGAATCTGTACTCTTTCTTTAGTGAAATAAAGTATAATTATAAAAGTATAACCAACTTTTATTACTAGGTCATAAAAGTTGTTGACAATGTAGAAAGTCTATTGTTATGATTCATCATGTGGAAAGGTTGATAGAGAGTAAAAAGAGAAATGTTTTTCATTGATAATAAAAGCGAGAAATAAGTGACGATAGAGTGAGTATATTTTCCTTATGATAAATGCTTTTTTGAATCACCTAGTAAAATCAATCTGGAAGCAAGAATTGATATATGCAAGTCGCGTAGGGCGCGGCATAAGAAAGGGGCAAAAGGATGAAGGAGCTTCATACGTTTGGGTGGTATGCAGCACGCGTATCACCACATTTGCCAAAAAAAGCATTTAAACCAGTTCCTACTCGTTTATTTGGTGGACTGGCTTATTTACTTGTGGCATTAGCGGGGTTAATAGCGATTGGTGTATTTGAATTGAATGTGTGGGCAAATTTAGGAATTGCGATTGTTCTCGGACTATGTTTTGCTTCACTTGGGTTTTTAGGTCATGAAATTTTACATGGAACAGTTGTAAGAAAGGCATGGCTTCGTGATTTTTTAGGTGCGATAGCATTTATGCCATTATCAACTGGCCCAAAACTTTGGAGAAAGTGGCATAATGCAACGCATCATGTTCATACACAGCATGAAGAGAATGATCCAGATGCATGGCCGACATTTGAGAAACTTAAAAAGAGTAAGTTTTTGAGTTGGGTATATCGCATGCCTCTTCATGTACGTTCATTCTTTAGTTTTCTTTCACTAACAATTCAATTTACGTTACATTCGACTCGAATGTTCTTTCATTTTATTAAAGAATTTAAGTCGTCCAATCAAAAATCTGTATGGCTGCAACTTCTTTTGCCCTGGACAGTTTGGATTAGTTTATTGTTTATTATGGGACCTGCAAAGTGGGTCTTTGCATATGTGATTCCGTTGTTAATTGCTAACTTTATTGTAATGGCGTATATCGCAACAAATCATCGCTTAAATCCAATTGTTCCAGTAAATGATCCGTTAGCAAACTGTTTATCAGTAACAGTGCCGCGCTGGGTAGACGTTTTACATTTCAATTTCTCATACCATACAGAACATCATCTGTTTCCTGCTATGAGTTCTAAATACTATCCATTAGTAAAAGATAAAATTAAAGAAATGTGGCCGGAACGCTATCACGAAATGCCGATGACAAAAGCATTGGCAGCACTTTGGAATACACCACGTGTGTATTATCACGGAAGTGAATTAGTTGATCCGCATAGGGAGCATTTTTATGGTTCTTTAGGAAATGGATTGGATCCTCATAATATTTCATATCGTGAGGATCATATAGAGGAAAAAGAGACTATAAAAAAAGTAAATCAATAATAAATATATTTTACGATGAAAAAGCAAGCTCTCTTAGAGCTTGCTTTTTGTTATAAAGAAACTTCTTTCTTGTTCTTTGTCTTGACTTGGACAGAGTTATTTTCTTTCCGTTGTAGTCGTTTTTCTAGAAGGCTAACAAGATAAGTGAATAGGAGAACAAGTGCGAGATAGTATACACCAACAATTATATATGTATCTAATTGTTGAAAGTTCCCTGCGGCAATTGATAAACCAGATCCCCATAATTCGGACATTCCTACATAAGCAACAAGAGAAGAATCTTTTAATCCAATAATAAATTGATTCCCTAGGGGAGGAAGAGACAGACGGAATGCTTGTGGTAATATAATCCGGCGCATCGCTAAAGGGTAAGGCATACCTAAAGAGCGAGCAGCTTCCAATTGTCCCCGGTCAACGGACTGAATGGATCCGCGGAAAATTTCAGTAATATATGCACCGTTATGAATTGCTAAAGCAATTGCTCCTGCCCAAAAAGGGGTAAAAACAACAACGGATGTAATCCCAAAATAGAGAATCGCGATTTGAACAATTAAAGGTGTACCACGAATAATGGCGATGTATACATGAGCAATACTATTTAAAACCTTATTGTTAGAGATTCGAAAGAAAGCGACTAGTAATCCAATTAGTGAACCGAGTAATAGGGATGTTAATGTTAATTGTAATGTGACAATAGTAGCCTTTAAGAGTGTGGGATAGGTAGAGATAAAAATTTCAAACATATGTGTCACCTCATATTGTATGGATTTTAGTAGGGAATGAAATACCCCACATACAAAGTGGGGCATGATTTATGAAATCTCTAAATGGCTAACTTACTTTGTTTTTACCTCGTCTCCAAGAATATTACGCCCAAACCATTTCTTACTAATCTTTTCATACGTGCCGTCTTTAATGATTCCATCCAGCGCTTTATTTACCTTTTCGACCATGTCTTTATTGTCTTTATGAATAGCAATTCCCATTTCATCAAGGTTTAACGGTTTTCCAGCTTCTTTTATATTTGATTTACCTTCTTTAATCATACGAAGACCAACCATTTGATCAGTAATAACTGCGTCTATACGTCCTGGTTCTAAGTCCATAAGTGCAGTAATATCACTATCATATTCTGTAATTTGATCTGTATATTTTGCAACAAGGTTTTTGAAAGTACTTGCTTTTACAACACCTATTTTTTTACCTTTCAAGTCCTCTGGAGAAGAGATAGATGTATTCTTTTTAGCTACAAAAATTTGTGCGCCAGAGCGATAATATGGATTTGAGAAATTCACGGCTTTTAATCGTTCTTCTGTAATTGCCATACTTCCTAATATCACGTCATATTTTTTTGATTGTAGACCTTGAATCAATGTTTCCCAAGGATTTGTAACAGGAACAGGTTTCATTCCCATCTTTTTCGCGAGAGCTTCACCTATTTCTACATCAAAACCGACAAGTTTTCCGTCATTTTCTTTATAGTTAAAAGGTTTGTATAAACCACTCATCGCATAACGAAATTCTTTTTCACCATTAGATGTGGTAGAGCTTTCCTTACTACATGCTCCTAGTATGAAGGATGTACATAATGTAATACTCGCAACAATGGTTAATAGTTTTCTTTTCATAAAACCCCTCCTATATTGATCATACGGATTGTTTTCAATGTGTTATGGAGATATTTTATTTGGACAATTAGTTGTGCCCCGTATGAATGAATTTTTTTATGTTTGAAACAGAAGCTACATTATAAAACGTTGCGTAAAAATTGCTTTGCCCGTTCATGCGATGGAGCGGAAAAAAATTGCGCTGGCGAAGCATCCTCTACAATTTTCCCGTCATCCATAAAGATGACGCGGTCAGCTACATCTCTTGCGAAATTCATTTCATGAGTAACAATAACCATTGTCATTCCTTCTTCAGCAAGTTCTTTCATAACTTGCAATACTTCCCCAACGAGTTCAGGGTCTAAGGCTGAGGTAGGTTCATCAAATAGCATAATTTTAGGGTTCATAGCAAGAGCTCGTGCAATCGCAACGCGTTGTTTTTGACCACCTGAAAGTAGGTGAGGAGTTACATCGGCCTTATCTTGTAGGCCGACTTTTTGTAGGAGTTGATTCCCAACATCCTTCGCGTCTGCTGTCTCCAATTTTTTCACGTGAATAGGTGCTTCTATGATGTTTTCTAGTGAGGTCATATGAGGAAAGAGGTTAAAGTGTTGAAAAACCATACCGACATTTTCACGGACTTTGTTTAAATTTGAATGCTTTGGATCAATTCGTTCACCTTGTAAGTGAATTTCACCTTCATCGTACATTTCTAAAAAATTAAGACAGCGAAGTAATGTACTTTTGCCGGAACCACTGGCACCGATTAAAACAACAACTTCTTTTTCTTTTACTTCTAAATCAATTCCTTTTAAAACATCAAGTGAGCCAAATGATTTTACTAGATTTCGAACTTGAATCATACAAAACCCCCAGTCAAAAATATATTTTACAAATGTTGCCCCTTATTTCTGTTATTAGTCATAAATTGTCAGAATCCTTTATTTTTTTCAGGGGATTTAATATTCAAAGAAATAATGATTTTTAAAATCCCTATATCTTTCTATAACGAAAATATGGATAATAATATATAGGTAGTACTTATATTGCTTATAAGAAGGGGGAAAGAAGAGATGGGAAAAGAAAGAAAAACATTTTCCTTTGGCTTGCGTATACAGCTTATGTTATTTACTACAGTTTTAGCTTTCATTACATATTCAACAAGTTTAATTTTCATTTACGTTATATATGATTACTTTCAAAGTTATGTAAGTCAAACTGTTTATAATATTATCGTTATGTTATTAGGTGTAGTATGGTCTGGAATTTTAGCGTATGGGGCAGCAATATTTTTAATTAAACCACTTCGAAAGTTGGAAGAAGCAGCAAGGAAAGCGGCTGAAGGTGATATTCGTGAAGATGTCCCGTTGCCAAAGACCGATGATGAGATTAATTCTTTAAGTGTTGCATTTAATATGATGCTAGGGAACTTAAGGGGCATGGTAAAAAATATCGATACTACATTTTCGTATACAAATAATCAAGTTCAGCAAATTAGAAAACAAACAGGTGAAGCGACAAAGCAAGCACAAGGTGTGTCTGAAACTCTTGCGGAGATTTCTTCCGGTGCCGAGCAATCAGCAGCATCGATTCAAGCGATCGTTTCTACTGTTGATACAACGACTTCTATTGCAAATGAAGTAGAAGGAAAAGCAAAACAGTCTGACGAGTTGTCTTCAGAAATGGTTCAAGCTTTAGGACAAAGTACACGTGTCTTTACGTCTTTAATTCAAGGTATTCAAACATTGGCGAGAGAAAATGAAGATTCGATGGAAAATGTACAGAAATTAGAAGAGCGAATGAAACAAGTTGAACATATTGTTTCTGTTGTGAGTGAGATTGCTAGCCAAACGAATTTATTAGCACTCAATGCTTCTATTGAGGCAGCTCGTGCAGGAGAGCATGGAAGGGGCTTTGCGGTTGTAGCAGAAGAAGTACGTAAACTTGCTGATGAAAGTGATCATTCCGCAAGAAACATATCGCAGTTATTACGGAATATGCAAGATGAAGTACAGCAAGTCGCATTGAAAATGACAGAGCAGGTGAAGACAGCTAAAGAAGAGGCGAAACGCGGGGGAGCTACAGAATTAATTTTAAAAGAAATGTCATCAAGTATTATGGAAGTAGCCGATGCAACTAAGAAAATTAGTAGTTATATGAATGAACAAGTGAGTCACATTCATCAAACAGGAGCACAAACAAAGGCTGTAGCAGCCATCGCTGAGGAAACGTCAGCTGGTTCACAAGAAGTGGCGCGTGTGACATTGCAACAGTCTAAAAATATGATAGCAATCGATCAATTATTAAAAGACTTAGAGAAGCGATCAGCTGAATTGAAACAAACGATTGAACGATTTTCAATGTAAAAAGGAAGAACAGAATTCTGTTCTTCCTTTTTACGTATGGAAAGGAGGAATGCTTTGTTGAAAACGAAAAACATTACAAGGGTCATATGCTGTCTTCACTTTACGCAACCTTTGAAAATTAGAGCCATAATAACTAGTTTGCCAATTTTTTATGTCGATATCGGGCCAATTGACATAGTCTCCTAGTGTGTAAGGATCTAAGCTCTCCCGTAAATCTTTAACCCAGCGTATATTTCGATTTTCTTCATCGTCGCATTTCCAAGAGGTAATATATTCTTGAACAATAATTGCTTTGCGATGGAAATAAGCGGTTTCATTAGGAGAAATATTTTCTACAGCACCTACGAGTGATTGGTGCCAAATGCTTGCCTCTTTATTTGGTGCATGAGAAAGAAAATATTGCATGATTTGAATGCCTTTAAGGGGAATAGGTTTATATACATAGGAACCAGAACGCTTGAATTTTTCAGGAATATTACCGCTATTAAAGAATTGAACAGCCTTTATATAAGGAACTTCATCTATAAAGAGAGAGGGGTTACCAGTTTCAAGAAGAGGAGATAATAGAGGATAGAGTTCAGAGGGAGAGCCAACAAATTCACCCTTCACCTCGATTTTATTTCGTTGTTTGGAGAATAATTCAATTGATGAAGTGAGACGTTCATCTATATAAGGTGCCCAGTTTTGCCAAGCTTGAAATGCAGCAATAAAGTCTTCCCATTCCCATGTAATCGAGAAAATTGAGACGTTTTTTATAGGATGGACCCGAAAAGTTAAGGAAGTAACAATCCCGAAATTCCCACCTCCACCGCCGCGGCATGCCCAAAAAAGGTTAGGGTTTTCTTGTTCATTTGCACGAATGAGTTTTGCACCAAATTTTCCGCACGCTTGTACCATTTCGACTTCTAATAATTGATCACATGTTAGTCCAAATAAGCGTGAAAGCATGCCGATGCCACCGCCAAGTGTTAATCCAACGATACCAACACTTGCACTTGTGCCAGCTGGTATTGTAACACCGTATTTCCAAAGTTCTTTATAAACAGTGCCAAGATTTGCACCCGCTTCAATTGTTGCTGTTAATTTCCCTGTATTAACCGTAATTTGCTTCATTTCACTCACATCAATAATAAGTCCTCGATTTAAAAGAGAGAAATTTTCATAGCTATGACGCCCGCTTCTTAAGCGAAATGGTACATGATGCTCACGTGCCCACTTTAAGGCGTTACACACATCATTTTTATTTTGACAAAAAACAATAATACAAGGGAGTTTTGGAATACTTAAATTCAAATTCATTCGGGCTATGTCATACCCGGGATCCGAAGGAACGACGATACGACCAGTTAATTTTGTTTGTTTCAATTTGTTTCTCCTTTCTGAAATAATATGAGTTTGTATTAGTATATGAAGAGTGTGTTTAACGCGTATGGACAAGAAGAAGAGAAGTGTTAGATTTATCCTGCTAGTTGTGAGCAGTAAGACCCCTACCTCAAAATCTGGCTGAAGCAAAGAAGTTAGATGAAAATCAGGATGCTCGTAAAAGTACGATTGGTGTGGGCTAATAATCAGTGGGGAATGGACACCCCCCACTGATTAAAGTTTCATTTTATCTTTGCGAGAAATAAATAAAGCATAAGAATAAGGAATATACATGGAGTTCAATGAAAACAGTTGCAAACTCTCCATATTTTGTTATGATAGTGTTACGAAAACGTTTGCATAAAAAAATAGAGATGCAAAAGGAGAGAGTTATTATGAAGAAAACATGGTGGAAAGAAGCAGTTGCTTATCAAATTTATCCACGTAGCTTTATGGATTCAAATGGTGATGGTATTGGAGATTTACAAGGTATTATTGCAAAACTGGATTATTTAAAAGATTTAGGTATAGATGTAATTTGGATTTGTCCAATGTATAAGTCACCTAATGATGATAATGGTTATGATATTAGTGATTATCAAGACATTATGGATGAGTTTGGTACAATGGCAGATTTTGATGCTTTACTAGATGAAGTTCATAAGCGTGATATGAAGCTTATTATTGATTTAGTTATTAATCATACGAGTGATGAACATCCATGGTTTATTGAATCGCGTTCATCTAAAGACAATCCGAAGCGTGATTGGTATATTTGGCATGACGGTAAAGATGGTGCGGAACCAAACAACTGGGAAAGTATTTTTAATGGTTCGGCATGGGAATACGATGAAGTAACAGGACAATATTATTTACATTTATTCTCACGTAAACAACCAGATTTAAACTGGGAGAATAAAGAAGTTCGCGAAGTGCTATACGATACGGTTAATTGGTGGCTTGATAAAGGAATTGATGGTTTCCGTGTGGATGCGATTAGTCATATTAAGAAAGAAGATGGCCTCAAGGATATGCCAAATCCAAAAGAATTAAAATATGTGCCATCTTTTGATAAACATATGAATGTGGATGGTATTCAACCTTTATTAGAAGAGTTAAAAGAAAATACATTTTCTAAGTACGATATTATGACTGTTGGTGAAGCTAATGGCGTTAAAATTGAAGATGCTGAGCTTTGGGTTGGAGAAGAGCAAGGTAAATTCAATATGGTATTTCAGTTCGAGCATTTAAGCTTATGGGATGCAGAAAAGAAGAAAGATCTTGATGTTGTAGGGTTGAAAAAGGTATTAACGAAATGGCAAAAAGGATTAGAAAATAAAGGATGGAATGCTTTATACATTGAGAATCATGATAAACCACGTATCGTTTCAACGTGGGGAGATGATAAACAATATTGGCGTGAAAGTGCAACAGCTCTAGGAGCGATGTATTTCTTTATGCACGGTACACCATTTATTTATCAAGGACAAGAAATTGGTATGACAAATGTTCAGTTACCCAATATTGAAGATTACGATGATGTAGCAATTAAAAATTTATATCGCGAGAAAATTGCAGAGGGCGTATCACATCAAGATATGATGGAAATTATATGGGCTTCTTGCCGCGATAATTCACGTACACCTATGCAGTGGAACGATGAGATGAATGCTGGTTTCACAACAAGTACACCTTGGTTTGGCATGAATCCAAATTACAAAGAAATTAATGTTGAAAAGCAAAAAAATGAAGAAAAGTCTATTTTCAATTTCTATAAGAAAATGATTGCCTTGAAAAAAGAGCACGATGTGTTGAACTACGGTACGTACGATTTACTTTTAGAAGATGATCCACAAATTTATGCGTATACACGTACGTTACAGGATGAAAAAGTCATTGTAATTAGTAATATCTCAAAAGAGGAAGCTGTGTATAATGAGAGTTTATTCGCATTAGAACGCAAACGTTTGCTTTTAAATAACTATGAAGTTGCGGAACATGAACAAATAACTACAATCACGTTAAAACCTTATGAAACAAGGGTTTATCGCATTTTATAATGAAAAAGGATGCTCCTTGAGCATCTTTTTTTATGAAAAAAAATAAATTTCTATTGCAATGTGAAAACGCTTTTATTAAAATAGATTTATGAAAACGGTTGCGTAAAGAGAAAAAAGTAACATAAGGAATCGTTTTCATAAGAGAAACAGAAATTATAATTTAAATCATTATGTTGTTATAAATAAAGGGGAGGAAGAACAGATGAAAATTACGTCTTTTGATTTTTGGCAAAAGTTCGGGAAAGCATTGTTAGTTGTTGTAGCTGTAATGCCAGCAGCTGGTTTAATGATTTCTATCGGTAAGTTAATTGGGATGTCTGCTGGGGATATTAACGCAGTTCATACTATTGCTCGAGTAATGGAAGACATCGGTTGGGCAATTATTACAAATTTACACATTTTATTCGCAGTAGCAATTGGGGGATCTTGGGCGAAGGATCGAGCAGGTGGTGCATTTGCAGCACTGTTAGCATTCGTCTTAACAAACAGAATTACAGGAGCTATATTTGGCGTAAACGCTCAAATGTTAGCGGATTCAAAAGCGACAGTTTCTTCATCATTAGCAGGAGATTTACTTGTAAAAGATTACTTTACTTCTGTACTTGGTGCACCAGCATTAAACATGGGAGTTTTCGTAGGGATTATCACAGGTTTCCTAGGAGCTACTTTATATAACAAATACTATAACTATAATAAACTGCCACAGGCATTAGCATTCTTTAATGGAAAACGATTCGTACCATTCGTTGTAATTGTATGGTCTACAGTTACTGCGATTGTATTATCACTTGTATGGCCATTTATCCAAAGTGGATTAAATGAATTTGGTCGCTGGATTGCAGCATCTAAAGACAGTGCACCAATTGTTGCACCGTTTGTATACGGAACGTTAGAACGTTTATTATTACCGTTTGGATTACATCATATGTTAACGATTCCGATGAACTACACAGAGCTAGGCGGAACATATACGATGTTAACTGGTTCAAAAGTTGGACAAGTTGTAGCAGGACAAGATCCATTATGGCTTGCATGGATTACAGATTTAAATAACTTATTAGCAAATGGAGATACGAAAGCATATAACGATTTATTAAATAACGTTGTACCAGCTCGTTTCAAAGCTGGACAAGTTATCGGCTCAACAGCAGCGTTAATGGGGATTGCGTTTGCGATGTTCCGTAATGTTGATAAAGAAAAACGTGCAAAATATAAACCAATGTTCTTATCAGCTGCATTAGCAGTATTCTTAACAGGTGTAACAGAACCAATTGAATTCATGTTCATGTTTATTGCGCCAGTATTATATGTTGTGTATGCAATTACAACAGGACTTGCATTCGCATTAGTAGATTTAATTGATTTACGTGTTCATGCATTTGGATTTATTGAGTTAATTACACGTACACCAATGATGGTCAATGCAGGATTAACAAGAGATTTAATTAACTTTGTCATTGTTTCATTAGTGTTCTTCGGTCTTAACTTTACGTTATTCAATTTCTTAATTAAAAAATTCAATTTACCAACACCAGGACGTGCAGGTAACTATATTGATAATGAAGATGAGTCATCAGAAGGAACAGGAAATGTACAAGATGGTTCATTAGCAACAAAAGTTATTGATTTATTGGGCGGAAAAGATAATATTGCTGACGTAGATGCTTGTATGACACGTTTACGTATAACAGTAAAAGATTTAGATGTTGTTGCACCAGAAGCACAATGGAAACAAAATGGTGCTTTAGGACTTATTGTTAAAGATAAAGGTGTACAAGCCGTATATGGCCCGAAAGCTGACGTATTAAAGTCAGACATTCAAGATATGTTAGGTGCGTAATAATATGAAATTGCTAACTTTAAATTGTCACTCTTGGCAAGAAGAGAATCAAATTGAAAAAATAAAGTATCTTGCTAAAGCAATTCAAGAAGAAGATTATGATGTGATCGCATTGCAAGAAGTAAGTCAGTCTATACAAGCTGAAAATGTATGCGGTAACAAGAAAAAAGATAATTTTGGACTTTTACTGCTAGAAGAGTTAAGAGCATTAAATGTAAAAGAATACAATATTATTTGGGATTTCTCTCATATTGGATATGATGTGTACGAAGAAGGATTAGCAATTATAACAAAGCACAACATTGTAAAGGAAGATACGTTCTTTGTCTCAGAAAATAAGGATACAACGTATTGGAAAACACGCAAAATTGTAAGTGCAACAATTGCTTATAATGATAAGAATATAACGTTTTATTCTTGCCATCTAGGTTGGTGGAATGATGAAGAAGAATCATTCAAAGACCAAGTTGATCGTTTAATGGAGCGTGTAAATAGCAATGAACTTTCCTTCTTAATGGGTGATTTTAATAACAATGCTCGTTTGGAAGGAGAGGGTTATGAGTATACGATGCAAAAAGGTTTATATGACACATATGAACTAGCGATAGAGAAGGATGAAGGAACAACTGTCCAAGGAGAGATTGCTGGTTGGGATGAAAATAAACAAAACTTACGAATTGACCTAATATTAAGCAATCAAAGTAAAACAGTTAATTCTTCAAAAGTCATTTTTAATGGAACAAATCGAAATGTAATTTCTGATCATTTCGGTGTAGAAGTACAATTAGATATATAATAGAAGAAACCCTCACAGATAATGAAAAGCTGGGAGGGTTTTTTGATAAATACAAGTATTCCCAAGAGAAAATACTTGTATTTTTTATGACATTTCCTATATATTTGTTATTATTGAATGTAAAACTAATTTGGTCATTTTGTATGCATACTTTTTTTACTTCGTTATATAATGAAGTAAGTGAAATATTTAATGGGAAAAATAGTATGTTTTCGTTTAATCCACGATGTAGAAAGTGATATAATTGCAAAATGCATGTATCATTTTCTAAAGAAAGAAAAATATATAATTAGGTGATTGCTTATATGAAACAGATTTGGCGTATTTATAAGACAGATTTACGGAATGTAGCCAAACATTGGGCTGCAATTGTTATTGTTTTAGGGTTAATGATTTTACCATCGTTATATGCATGGTTTAACATCAAAGCTTCTTGGGATCCTTACGGAAATACGAAAGGAATCCAGATTGCAGTTTCTAACCAAGATGTTGGATCAAATTTAAGAGGGAAAGATATTAACATCGGGAAAGAAATTGTAGATTCACTTAAGAAGGACAAAAATTTCGGGTGGAAGTTTGTTGATGAAAAGCAAGCAATTTATGGAGTAGAGCGTGGAGATTATTCCGCAAGTATTACTATTCCAAAAGATTTTTCTGAAAAGATTGCAACAGTCTTGAATGAAAATCCACAGAAACCAGAACTTGATTACTATGTAAATGAAAAGGTGAATGCCATTGCACCGAAGATTACAGCTAAAGGTGCATCGGGTCTTACAGAAGAGGTTAGTAAAAACTTTGTTAAAACAGCAAACGGTGAGATTTTTAAAATCTTCAATGACCTTGGAATCGATTTAGAAACTAACTTACCAAGTATTGAGAAGGTCAAGGATCTTGTATTTAAGTTAGAAGCACAGTTCCCAGAAATGAATACACTTGTGGATAAGGCATTAGATGATGCGACTCGGGCAGAAGATGTTGTGAAAGTAGCGCAGAAAGAGTTGCCAGTTGTAGAGAGTGTTATTAATGATGGGCAGGAAGCGTTAGGGAATTTAGATAAGTTCTTTGCGAATCAAGATCAAACGTTGAAAAATGCTCCAGGAACGATAAGAAATGATTTAGTAGCAGCAAAAGGTGTTATGGATAGTGCAGCTGCATTTACTGACTTTTTAATGAATCCGGGTGTGGATTTAGCTATTCCTGATTTGTCTGGAATGAATGGATTGCCTGAATTCCCAGCGAGACCGGACCTTTCTAAGTTGAATAGTGATGGTTATAAAAATATAGCTCAAAATATTAATCAAACAGTCAATAATGTTTTAAGTTCATCCCGTGCAGGAACAGCTTATGGGAAAAGTGTTTTAAATGGATTGCAAAATGGTCAGTTTGATCCAGAACAAGCAAAGAAAGATTTAAATGCGGTATCAGATCGATTGCAAACTGGTACAGATGGTATTTCATATCTTATTAATTTCTTTACTGAACTTCAAAAGTCAGCGACGACTGATTTTGGAAATAGCTTTTTCAAAGGGCGAGTGGATCACTTAACTAATGTTAAAAAAGGTATGGAAAATTCAAACAATGGTATTAAAGATATTGTAAATGTTATCGGTACAGGACAAGAAGTAAAGAAAGATGTAACAGATGTAGCGAATCAAAAATTAGATGCAGCAAATGCATTGATTGATCAAGCGGAAAAAGATTACAATGAAACATTTGTAGCAGATTATCAAAAAGCAGTTAGCACAGTAGATCAAGCGAAAGTTGATGCAAATGCAGCATATGATAATGCAAAAGCAGATTACGATAAAGCGAAAAATGGCCTTGAAGGTGCTAAAGCAGATTTACAAAAAGCAAAAGAAGATATACAAAATAAAGGTGTTAACGGTTTAGATTCAACAAAAGTAGCTTTAAATAGCTTAAATGGTCAATTCCAATCTGGCATTGGTTTAATTGACGATATGATTCCGGTTCTAGAAAGTACAAATAAGGTTTTAGCAGATGTGAATAGTGATAAAAACCTTAATAATGGAATTACAAAGTTAAATAAAGCGAAAAGTAGTTTACAAAAAGGTGTAGAGGCAACGAATAAGGGGATTACACTTCTTAACAATGGACAGAAACCTACAAAAGATGTAATTGAAAGTATTAACAACGCTGCGAAAGGTGGGTCAGCTCAATTAACAGATGTATTATCGACGTATGATGCAGAAATTGTACCTGGCTTCAATACAGCAATCGCTCGTACAAAAGAGATGTCTAAAAATACATCTCAAATTTTAGGTGAGGCAGATAAGAAGCTTCCAGATGTGAAAAAATTACTTGAAGACTCATCAAAAGGCTTAGTAGATGGTCAAAAGAAAATTGCAGATATTAAAGCTGAAATGCCAGCTACTGAGAAAAAGATTAAAGAATTAGCAGATAAAATTCGTGATTTTGAATCTGAAGAGGATATAAAAGACATCATACGCTTATTAAAGAATGATGTTGAAAAGCAAAGTGATTACTTCGCGAATCCAGTAAATTTAAAAGAGAATAAATTATTTGCAATGCCGAACTATGGTTCAGCAATGTCACCATTCTATACAGTGCTTGCATTGTGGGTAGGCGCATTATTAATGGTTTCATTATTAACGGTAGAAGTACACGAAGAGGGCGCGAATTATAAGAGCCATGAAGTTTACTTCGGACGTTTATTAACATTCTTAACGATAGGTCTTTCACAGGCGTTTATCGTATCGATGGGTGATATATTCTTACTCGGTACGTACGTAGTCGATAAATTCTGGTTTGTGTTATTTAGTTTATTTATTGGGGGAGTATTTGTTTGTATCGTGTACTCACTCGTTTCTATTTTCGGAAACGTTGGGAAATCGATGGCGATCATTTTACTTGTACTACAAGTAGCAGGATCGGGCGGTACGTTCCCAATTCAAATGACACCACCATTCTTCCAAGCGATTTATCCGTTCTTGCCATTCACATATGCTATTAGTGCAATTCGTGAAACAGTAGGTGGAATGCTTTGGGATATAGTAACTAGAGATTTACTTGTGTTAAGTGCTTTCGTAGTAATCATGGTTGTGGCTGCATTATTACTGAAAACACCAATTAACAAATCAAGTGAAAAGTTTGTTGAGAACGCAAAAGGAAGTAAAATTATTCATTAAAAATAAAAGGTTCCTACCGATAGTGGTAGGAACCTTTTTGTTTAATCAAATTTTAATTTCTTTAATGCTTCTGCGAATGGATTGTTTAATGGTTCTTCTTCTTTGTTCTGTTGTTTCATATATTTTTGGACGTCACGTTTATCAGCTTTGCTGCCGGATTCTTTTTTACGTCTCTCTTGGAATGTAGAAAGTTTCTCACGATAGCCACATTTACATGCGAAAATTTGGCCTGCTCCTTCACCACGTAGTTCTAGTTTCTTCTTACATTGCGGACAACGAGCGTTTGTTGTACGAGATACATTTTTACGATGACCACACTCACGGTCTTGGCAAACGAGCATTTTACCTTTTTTGCCGTTTACTTCTAACATCGGTTTACCGCAGTCTGGACAAGACTTCGTTGAAATGTTGTCATGTTTATATTTTTTATCACTCGATTTAATTTCAGCAACAATTTCTTTCGTATAGTTCTTCATTTCTGAAATGAATACTTCTTTCTTTAATTTTCCTTTAGCGATAGCTTCTAACTTTTGCTCCCATTCACCAGTTAGTGTAGGAGATTTCAGTTCTTCTGGCACTAAATCAAGTAACTGACGGCCTTTTGAAGTAATATGAATATCTTTACCACGTTTTTCAAGTAAGAACGAATTGAATAACTTGTCGATAATATCAGCACGCGTTGCTACAGTACCTAATCCACCAGTTGACTTTAACGTGTCAGCAAGTTGTTTGTTTTGCGTATCCATGTATTTTGTTGGGTTTTCCATCGCTGAAAGTAATGTTGCTTCATTAAAGCGTGCAGGTGCTTTCGTTTGACCTGATGTTTGGACAATTAGTTTTATGTTTAATGTATCGCCTTTTTCGATGCGAGGTAAGATTTGTTCTTTTACATCATCGATTGCATCATCATCTTCAAATCGATTTTCATAAACCTCTTTCCAACCAGCATGTAAAATCGTTTTTCCTCGTGCGATGAACGTTTCGTCACCAATTTTCGTGCGCAATGTTAGTTGTTCATATTCAAAGACCGGGAATAAAACAGCTAAGAAACGTTTTACAACTAAGTCATAAATTTTACGCTCTTTATCTGTGAAAGCTGAGAAGTTTACATAGCTCTCTGTTGGAATAATTGCGTGATGATCACTTACTTTACTATCATCAACAAATGATTTATTAGATTTTACAGGTTTCTGCAATACTTTATGTGCTAAAGGACGGTATTCTCCAACTCCGCAAGCCTTCAGACGCTCTGGAAGTGTTCCGACAATATCAGATGAAATATAGCGTGAATCTGTACGAGGGTACGTTAAAACTTTATGCTGTTCATATAATTTTTGCATAATGTTTAATGTTTCTTTCGCAGAGTAACCAAATATTTTATTCGCATCACGTTGTAGCTCAGTTAAATCGTAAAGACCAGGAGCGAACGATTTCTTTTGTTTTTTATCAATGTCTACAACAGTAGCATTTTGCTTACTAATTTTGTTCACGATTGCATCAGTTTTTTCTTTATTAAAGCTACGGCTATTTCCTTTTGTATCTTGCCAAGTTAGCTTTAATCTCTCAGCTGTTTGAGCTTCGATACCATAGAAAGTTTGAGCTTTGAAATGTTTGATTTCATCTTCACGGCTTGCAATCATGGCTACAGTAGGTGTTTGAACACGACCACAATTTAGTTGGGCATTAAAGCGAGTAGTTAATGCTCGAGTCGCATTAAGCCCGATATACCAGTCAGCCTCTGAACGTGCGACAGCCGAAGCATATAGATTTTCATATGCTTTTCCTGGTTTTAAATTTGCGAAGCCATCTTTAATTGCTTTATCGGTAACAGATGAAATCCATAGACGTTTAATCGGTTTCTGCATTTTAACTTTATCGATAATCCAGCGTGCGACCAACTCTCCCTCACGACCGGCGTCAGTAGCTATAATGATTTCATTTACATCTTTTCTAATAAGCTGACTTTTCACAGCGTTAAACTGTTTCCCTGTTTGTTTAATAACTGTTAGTTTTAAACGCTCAGGTAGCATTGGTAAATCTTCTAAATCCCACTTTTTATATTTCACATCATAGCTTTCTGGATCAGCTAATGTAACGAGATGGCCTAAAGCCCAAGTAACAATATATTTACTACCTTCAAGATAGCCGTTTCCTTTTTTATCACATTTCAGTACACGTGCGATATCACGTGCAACAGAAGGTTTTTCAGCAATTACAATACTTTTTGCCATATTTAAAAACATCCTTTCAAATTTCCATACGTTAAATATAGCATACATCTTTGTTCTATTCAGTTTTGCTGACGGTTTGAGTTATTTGTGATGAAATATACGTGTGAGAGTTTTACTTATATAAAGGCAAAGAATGGTTGAACCAGGAGAGTTATGATCTCTATTATTCTATAATGAGGAAAGAACTTGTTATTTTACTAGAATAAGAGTAGACTTTGAAGTAGATGAATAATAAACACATGGGAGTTTGTGGATGCAAACTGAGAGTATGACTACTAGTCCGTCATTGACCATTTGAACCTGTTGGATAATGCCAGCGTAGGGAGAGTGTAAAAGCACATGTTCAGGCACTTTGCGTACGCGCAAAGTGCCTTTTTGTGTATCTCCCATCACTATAGTTAGGAGATGAAAAGAATGAATATGAAAGAAATTAGTAAAGTAGCGGATTTGGTAAGAGAGTCTAATCCGCTCGTTCATAATATTACAAATGTTGTTGTAACAAATTTTACAGCAAACGGTTTATTAGCATTAGGGGCATCGCCTGTAATGGCGTATGCAAAAGAAGAAGTAGCAGAAATGGCTAGCATTGCTGGAGCTCTTGTATTAAATATGGGTACACTTCGTTCTGAAGAGGTAGAAGCGATGTTACTTGCTGGAAAATCGGCAAATACAAATGGTGTACCAGTATTATTTGATCCGGTTGGGGCAGGGGCAACTTCTTATCGAACAGAAGTTGCGAGACATATTCCAGCTGAAATCGATTTAGCAGTTATCCGCGGAAATGCAGCTGAAATTGCTAATGTTATTAATGAAAAATGGGAAATTAAAGGTGTAGACGCTGGTACTGGAAATGGTAATGTTGTAAATATTGCAAAACAGGCAGCGGATGAATTAAATACAGTTGCGGTAATTACTGGAGAAGAAGACGTTGTTACAGACGGAGAGCGAACTATTCTTATTCGAAATGGCCATCCTATTTTAACGAAAGTTACTGGAACAGGTTGTTTACTAACTTCTGTAATAGGAGCATTTGTAGCAGTAGAAAAGGATTATGTAAAGGCAACAGTGGCTGCATTAATATTCTATGGAGTAGCAGCAGAAATAGCGGCTTCGAAAACAGTAAAGAATGGACCAGGAAGTTTCCAAATTGAATTTTTAAATCAGTTAGCGAATACAACTTCAGATGATATTAAGAAGTATGGAAAGATTGAGGTTATATAGTAAGGAGGGGAACTAGATGTCGCGTATTACAAAGGCTGAAATGTCTAGATTATTATCGGTATATTTTATTATGGGAAGTAACAATTGTACGAAGGAGCCACTACAAGTATTGAGAGATGCACTTGAAGGCGGTATAACAATTTTTCAATTTCGTGAAAAGGGAGAAGGGGCTTTAACGGGAGAGAAACGTATTGATTTTGCGAAAGAACTACAAGCGCTTTGCAAGGAGTACGGTGTACCATTCATCGTAAATGATGATGTGGAACTAGCCCTCGAGTTAGATGCAGATGGTGTTCATGTTGGACAAGATGATGAAGGAATTATATCTGTTCGTGAAAAGATGGGAGATAAAATTATTGGTGTATCTGCCCATACAATTGAAGAAGCACGCTGGGCAATTGAAAACGGAGCTGATTATTTAGGTGTTGGCCCTATTTTCCCAACGAGTACGAAAAAAGATACGAAAGCAGTTCAAGGAACGAAAGGTTTAACCCACTTTAGAGAACAAGGAATTATGATGCCGATTGTTGGTATCGGTGGGATTACGATTGAAAATACCGCTTCGGTTATAGAAGCCGGTGCGGATGGTGTCTCTGTTATTTCTGCGATTAGTTTAGCGGAATCTGCTTATGAAAGTACGAGGGAATTATCTGAAGAAGTAAATAAAAGTTTGTAGAAAAAGGCCATGTAATATTTTAAATGCTACATGGAGGAATAGACTGCCAAAAAAGTTTAAACAAACGTTTGATTAAAAAAGCACAAACCTTTTTAAATAAAGGTTTGTGCTTTTTCTTTAAAACATAATGGAAATTAAGAGCATTCCAATTCCAATAGAAGTGAATGTTGCAATTAGGCCCGGAATCATAAAGCTATGATTTAATACATATTTACCGATGCCTGTTGTACCAGTACGATCAAAGTTAATTGCAGCAACGATTGTCCCGTAGTTTGGAATGAAGAAGTATCCATTTACTGCAGGGAACATTGCAATTAGTAAAGCTGGTGGAATACCAAGTGATAGTCCAAGTGGCATTAAAGCACGAACTGTCGCTGCTTGACTATACAGTAAAATAGATAGAATGAATAATGCGATAGCAAATAGCCATGGTGCACTAGTCACTAAGTGCTGAATTGATCCTTGAATCATATTTAAGTTTCCGTTAAAGAAAGTATCTCCCATCCAAGCGATACCGAAAATAGCAACAACTGCTGTTGCCCCCGCTTTAAAGACGTTACCAGACACAATGCTTTCTACATTTGGTTTACAGAAAATAATAATAAGAGCTGCAATAGTTAACATAACCATTTCAATTGTGTTTGGCATGGAAAGACGAGCTAACTTCCCGTCAACCATCCATCCCGGACGAAGTGCTTCAAATGAACCAAGAAGTACGACAAGGAAAGTTCCTAATAGGAAAAGGATAACTGATAATTTAGCGCCTTTTGCACCCACAAATTCTTTTTTCTCTTCAAGTTTAGGGATCATTCCCTCTTTTAATCGCTTCAAGTATTCAGGATCTTCATTTAATTCTTTTCCCATTTTACTAGCAACGAATGCAGCTACCATACAAGCGATGAAAGTAGAAGGAATACTGACTTTTAAAATATCTAACAAGGTGATTTTATAGTCGGCTAACATTGCTAAAAGTGCAACTGTTGCAGCCGATATTGGACTAGCTGTAATTGCCTGCTGTGAAGCGATAACGGCAATTGACATAGGTCGTTCAGGTCTAATTCCTGATTCGCGAGATACTTCGGCGATAACGGGAAGTACAGAATAAGCGACATGACCAGTTCCCGCGCATAGCGTGAATAAATAAGTAACGATAGGAGCAAAGAATGTAATGCGCTTTGGATTTTTTCGTAATGCTTTCTCAGCAAGGTGGACAAGATAATCCATTCCTCCAGCAGCTTGCAAAGCACCGGCAGCTGTAATTACTGCTAAAATCATAAGCATTACATCAATAGGAGGAGCTGTAGGTTGTAAGTGGAAGACGAAAACAAGTATTGCCATACCAACGCCACCCATTACTCCTAGACCAACGCCGCCTAAGCGTGCACCAATAAAAATGCAGAGTAGTAACGTAAGAAATTGTAGCCAAAACATGATAAACTACCTCCGAAATTCGTAAGTTAAGATATATTCGAATAGTTTAATTTGAAAGAAAATTAAATGAATATCCGGAATAATCCTTGTGTTGTATACGTTTTTTATTATATAACACAAGAAATGTAACATTCACGAACTTTGTTAAATTATTTCGAAAAAATAATACATTAAAACTTTATATTTACATCTTTAAATGGGTGGACATTTTAATTTTTATGTTGTAATATTTGGAAGAGAATATTTTAATTCTCATAGAACTCCCATATCGTTCAACTCGTTCAGCGAGAAAGGCAAACTTATGGAAACATGAGGACGCAAAACTACAGGGGCTAAGGTCGAAGGGCTAAGCTAGCCAGTTACCGGACGGATAGGGTTGGTCTTGGCCAATGCTTATTACATTGGTCTTTTTTTATCTTTATTCATATTGAGAACCATTTTCAAACAAAATATTCTTATATTTTGTTTTTTTTTGCTGGAGATATTAGGGAAGGTGAAGTTAATGAAAAAATATTGGCATAAGTTATCGTTTCTTCAAAAGAATGTATTGTTAACTGTATTAGTTATTTTGACGCTTGTTGGTAGTATGGGGGCGTTAAGTTTTAACATGTTTCAAAATAGTATGATGTCTATATTCGAAAGGCATTCTTTTGAAACAGGAGATACGGTATTACATAAATTAGACGCAGAAATAGTGAGAGATGTTGCAAAAGATCCAACGGCAGAAAGAGAAAAGAGAGAGAAGTTAACAGAGAAATTAGATGAATCAACGGAAGAATTGAGCAGTGTTGGACAAACGTATATTGTTGGAGCAAAAGAAAATGAAAAAGGTGAGTTACAAATCGTCGACTTGTCTACAGACTTAGCAAATGTTGTTGAAGTAAAGCCGGGGGACTATTATAAACAACCAGATCTTTGGATGAAAGCATATGATAAGGTAATGAGCACGAAAAAAGCAAACATGACAGTAGTATATGAAGACGCATTAGGATCATGGGTAACGATATTAGAGCCAATTAAAGATGGAGAAGATAATATTGTGGCAATTGTTGCAGCCGATGTAGATGCCTCTATTGTTCCTATTACAAAGGAAAAATTCATTATACAAGGTTTAATGTTTATTTGTATTTCAGTTTTAATTGCAACTTTTATTCAATTCTTGATTGTACGTAATTCACTTGCTCCATTACAAGATTTACGTGAAGGATTACGTAAAGTGGGTGAAGGAGATTTAAGTATTGAATTAGTGGAAAGGCAAGATGATATCGGTATTATTAATTCGTATTTTAATAACACAATTGAGAAGTTTAAAGGAATTATAGATAAAGTGAAGCAGACAGCAGAACAGGTTTCCTCATCTTCAAAAGAATTGTCAGTGAGTACGAAAGAGAATAGCATGGCAGTTCAAGAAATCGTAAGTTCTATGGTTGAGTTAAGAGCTGGCGCCCAGTCACAAGAAACTTCAGTACCACAGTATTTAGGTATTGTATATGAAATGGAAGATAAGATGGAAGAGATAACGAATGCTGCAAAACAAATGGCGAAAGAGTCTGAAGGTATAGAGCATCATTCAGGAAAAGGAAATGGTGTTATTAAACAGGCGATTAATCAAATGAACATAATACAAAATGCAGTACAAGATTTATCTTCTATTATTTATTCTTTGGAAGCAAGATCAAAAGAAATTAGTGATATTGTAACTGAAATTACAGGTATTTCAAATCAAACTAATTCGCTAGCTTTACATGCTACTATTGAAGCTTCACGTGCTGAGGAAACTGGAGAGGGATTTGCCGTTGTTGCTGATGAAGTGCGTAAATTAGCAGAGCAGACGGAAGCATCAGCAAAAGATATAGCAAAATTAATTGGGGAAACACAAGCTGGAACGGAAGAAGCTGTTGTTTCAATGCAAAAAGCTTCAAAAGAAGTAGAATCAGGAACTAAACTTGTTGAAAGTAGTGGTGCTTTCTTTGAAAAAATTTCGAAATCAGCACAAACTGTTACAAATCAAGTTAGAGCTGTTTCTAGCAATTCAAATGATATATTGCAAAATAGCCAAAATATTGTTCGTGTTGTAAATGAACTATCACTTATCGCAAATAAGTATGCGAATAGTAGTAGTAATGTTCAAGAAAGTATGAAAGAACAGGAAATGTCTGTACAAGATATTGCTGAATTAGCTAGTTCTTTAAGTTGGCTTTCACAGGAGTTACAAGAGTTAATTGGGGAATTCAAAAGTTAAATGAAGTGATTATGCATGCTTTTGTTTGTTCAATAAAATAAATCATGCTACAATGAAAACGAATTAAGAACCGGGGAGCCAATTGGCTGAGAGGATGTAAGTGTACATCGACCCTCAACCTGATCTGGATAATGCCAGCGTAGGGAGTTACTTTAAAGTGATGTAGCATAAGTTATTATAGAATAACTTGTATACAAGGCTTTCCTACATGGTAGGAAAGCCTTTTCTTTTTTTGAAAACATATTTTGTAAGGGGGATTTTATTATGTCACAACAAGTTACAATTTCATTTTCAGTAGTACCACAAGCGAAGAATAAAGATGTGTATTCCGTTGTTGATAAAGCAATTGAAGTTGTACAACAATCGGGGGTTCGTTATGAAGTAGGGGCAATGGAAACAACGTTGGAAGGAGAATTAGATGTACTTCTTGACGTCATTAAACGCGCGCAACAAGCTTGCGTCGATGCTGGAGCAGAAGAAGTAATCACTTCTATTAAAATTCACTATCGTCCAAGTACGGGCGTAACGATTGACGAAAAAGTTTGGAAGTACCGTGATGAATATGCAAAACCAGAAGCGATCTAAAATAATTACAACAATTTGGCTTATCCTTCTCATTGCTATATGGGAAGGATCTGTTTCATTATTTAAAATTGAGCCGTGGATTTTACCGAAGCCGTCTGCAATTGTGCAAGAGCTAATTGGAATGAAAGATTTACTATTACCGAATACAGTGCAAACGTTACAGGAAGTAATAATTGGGTTGTTTTTTGCAATTATACTTGGGACGAGTATTGCTATCATTATGGATGTTATCCCTTTATTTCGGATTTTAATGAATCCGTTGCTCGTTATTTCGCAAACAATTCCCATCGTTGTGCTCGCTCCATTATTTATTATTTGGTTTGGGTACGGGATGTTGCCAAAAGTAATGGTTGTTATTCTTGTTTGTTTCTTCCCAATTGCGCTTAGCATTTTAGAAGGTTTCCAAACGGTAGATAAAAATATGCTGAAACTGTTACAAACAATGAAGGCAACGAAATGGCAAGTTTACCAGAAAGTAAAGTTTCCAGCAGTACTCCCATACTTTTTCTCAGGTTTAAAAATTGCAGTTACATATAGCGTAATGGGGGCAATTATCGGAGAATGGCTCGGTGCAAGTGAAGGGTTAGGGGTTATGCTTACGAGAGCTACAAAATCCTTTTTAACTGCTCGAGTATTTGGTGTTGCAGCGATTATCGTCATGGTGACATTATGTCTGTACTTTATTGTTGAATTTATGGCAAGAATAACAGCACCATGGATATACAGAAAGGGCGGCAGAAAATGAAAAAAGGTTTAAAAATTATGTTAGCTACATTATTAGCAGTAACTGTTGCCGGATGTAATCCGGCGAAGAAAGAAGAAAGTTCAAGTAAAGATAAAAAAGTAAAAGTCGTTTTAGATTGGTTTCCAAATACGAATCATACTGGCTTATATGTAGCGCAAACGAAAGATTATTACAAAAAGCAAGGGCTTGATGTAGAGATTATCCAGCCTGGTGATAATGTAACGGCAGAGCAGATGATTGCTTCTGGGAAAGCAGATTTTGCGATAAGCGCACAAGAAAATGTAACATTAGCTCGTGTTGAAGGAATCCCAGTTGTTTCTGTTGGTGCAATTATTCAGCATAATACCTCTGCTTTTGCCTCGCTAAAAAAAGATAATATGACGTCACCGAAAGATTTTGAAGGTAAACGTTATGGCGGCTGGGGAGGACCAGCAGAAGAAGCAACGTTAAAAACGATTATGGAGAAACATCAAGCTGATTTTAATAAAGTTGAAAAAATTATTCTTGGACAAACGGATTTCTTTAAATCAATCGGTCGTGATGCAGACTTTGAATGGATTTATTATGGATGGGATGGAATTGAAGCGAAGCGTCAAGGAAAAGAATTAAATACAATTATGGTGAAAGACTTAGATCCAGCGCTCGATTTCTATAGTCCTGTTATTATTACAAGTGAAAAACACACGAAGCAAGATAAAGACTTTGTGAAAAAGTTCATGACTGCAACGACAGAAGGTTATGATTTTGCAATTAAAGAACCGAAAGAAGCTGCAGATATTTTAATTAAAGCTGTTCCAGATTTGAATAAAGAATTAGTACAAGAAAGTCAAAAGTGGTTAAGTACAAAGTATCAAGATGATGCAAAAGCGTGGGGAGTACAGAAGGAAGAAGTTTGGACGAATTACATGAATTTCTTATATGACAACAAAGTTATTAAGAAGAAAATTGATGTGAAAGATGCCTTTACAAATGAATTCCTTCCAAGTGAAAAATGAGTGGATTAAAAATAAAAGATATTGTAAAAGCTTTCGATGGAAAGAATGTATTAGCAAATATTAGTGCTTCTATACAGGAGGGGGAATTCGTCTCTTTTGTAGGTCCAAGTGGCTGTGGAAAAAGCACTTTGTTAAATATGATCGCGAGTGTTGAAGAGCCAACGAGTGGAGAGGTATTTTATAACGAGGAACTTGTGAAAAAACAAGATGTTGTAAGTTATATGCCGCAACAAGATTTATTACTACCGTGGCGATCGGCCTTGCAAAATATAGTACTTCCATTGGAAATCGAAGGGAAGCCTAAAAAGCAAAGGCTAGCAGAAGGAATGGAAGCATTAAAGCAGTTCGAGCTAGATGAATATGCGGATCATTATCCAGATGAGTTATCAGGAGGCATGCGTCAAAGAATTAGTTTCCTTCGCACATATTTATGTGAAAAGCCAATTATGCTGCTGGATGAGCCTTTTGGAAAATTAGATGCATTTACAAAAATGGAAGTACACAGTTGGCTTTTAAATTCTTGGCATCAAGAAAAGCAGACAATTGTTATGGTTACACATGACTTAGATGAGGCAATTTTACTTTCTGATCGCATATTTATTTTATCTCAAAGACCAGCAACAATAGTTGGAGAGGTACAAGTGAAATTACCTAGACCACGAATGATGGATATGTTAACATCACTTGAGTTAAAGAAGGATAAGGAAGAAATTTTGAGAGTATTAGCTCCTTATATGAAAAAATAGAAAAAGTCTTTTAACAGTTTTTGGTATAATTACTGTTAAGAGGCTTTTTTATATAGGGGGAGAAAGATGCAATCTATCGAGAAAATAGTGGATTCATTAACTGCAGATAATCTTGAAGAAGGAAAAGCTTTATTAAAAAATCATATATTATTAATGAAATATGGTATGGAACACCATGAATTAAAAGAAGAAGAAATGACAAAAATTTTAAAGTGGGTTCAAGGTCGAGATCAATTGAGAGAAGATGTTCCAGAATTACGTGATTTACATTTAGTTAAAAAGTTTCAAGCGGTATTAGATGAATTTATTCATTCTATAATTTCAAATGGTTATGTAGAAGACGCAGTAGAAATTTTAGAGAGTGTATTAAAAAGTATGGGGGCAGTCGCTCATATTGTAAAAATTATGTTTGTCGGCAAAATGACAGTTAATAGAAATTCTTTAGAAATGGTAGAAGTATTAAAGCGAGAGTGCTACAACTTAATGGAACAGCGTGCTGCTGTCGGATTACATGCTCAAATCTTTCACGTTTTAGGTTTTGTGCATTCAATTCAGTTTGATTTAGAAGAAAGATCACAGGAACATGGACGAACTGTAATAGGCTTTTTAACGGATTTTAAGACGAAGGAATTGAAATCTGTACAACAATTTCAAAACGAAGAGCATATTTCAGAAGTGAAAAATATGGTTAGTAAAGAGTATGGGATAGAATTACAAAGAAGAATTTATATGTGGAAATCGTTAACGCTCATCTTTACAAATCCATATGCATTAGAAAAGATGTATAAAGAAATTTACGCAGAAAATGAAAAAACGGAGAAGGAACAAAAGAAAAAATAGAGAATAGAATATAACAGAGTAGTTTATACTCTTAATATAACAAATGTTAAAGGAGTGAAAGGATAAAATGACTTTATCAACTGTTCTTCAAATGGTTTTAGCTTGATGCGGGAGAAGTCTGCCCATTTTTAACGATTAAGCTAAATTGAAGACAGCAGGTAAAGAACCTTAATCCTTTTTTACGATAATATGTAATGGGTAAGGTGTATTCACCTTACCCATTTTTTATATACACAATTAAATAAGGCTTTATACTGTTGCTCTCTCTATTTAGCTTATGAACCATAAGTAAAGGAGAGAAAAAAATGAGTATATTAACAGTAGAAAATTTAAGTCATTCGTATGGTGAGAAAACCATTTTATATAATGCGTGTTTTCGACTATTAAAGGGCGAGCATGTTGGGTTAGTTGGGGAAAATGGAATTGGAAAATCAACATTATTACGCTTGTTAACAGGAGAACTTATACATGATGATGGGAAAATTGAATGGTTTCCACATATGAAGATTGGCTTTTTACAACAACATATAGATTTGCAAGAAGGTATAACAATTGAAGAATACTTGCAAAGTGCGTTTTCTAATCTGTATGAGTTTGAACGTGAAATGTTAAAACTTACAGAAGAGATGGCTGGAGCAGGAGAAGTAGCGAAATTGTTAGTAAGGTATGGAGAGTTACAAACTATATTGGAGAATTCTAATTTTTATCAAATTCATACAGAAATTGAAGAAGTAGCGACTGGCTTAGGGTTGTTTGAAGTAGGAATGGAAAAGGATGTTTCAAAGCTAAGCGGTGGTCAACGGACAAAGTTATTACTTGGTAAACTCCTTTTAGAAAAAGCAGATGTTTTATTATTAGATGAGCCAACTAACTATTTAGATACAGCTCATATAGAATGGTTGCAATCGTATTTGAGACTGTATGAAAAAGCTTATGTGATCATTTCACATGACGAAGTATTTTTGAACAGTATTACGAATGTTATTTATCATCTAGAAGGAGGGAAAGTGAAGCGATACGTAGGAAATTATGAAAAGTTTGTGCAAAGTTATCAAGTGCAAAAGAAACAAGTACAATCGGCGTATGCGAAACAGCAAAAAGAAATCTCTCAGTTAGAAACATTTATTCAAAAAAATAAAATTCGAAAAGCGAAACAGGCAAAAAGTCGAGAAAAAGTATTAGAGAAAATGCAAAGGGTTGAAAAGGTTAATCATGTAACTCGATCCCGTTTTGATTTCAATGTTTATGAGGAGCCAGTGAGTCGTATATTGCAAGCTGAGAAACTAAGGATAGGTTATAGTGATCCGTTATGTCCAGAGTTGAATTTACAAGTGAAAAAAGGAGAAAAAATAGCGATTGTTGGTCATAATGGAATTGGAAAAACGACAATGTTAAAAACGTTATTAGGTCAAATACAGCCGTTAAGCGGTTCAATTTCTGTTGGAGAACGAGTAAATCCTGCTTATTTTGCACAGGAGGAGTTTGCTTCAGAAACAACACCATTAGAGAAAGTTTGGGCAGAAAGACCAGATATGACAAAGAAAGAAGTACGCCAAGCATTAGCAAAGTGTGGATTGAAAGAAGAACACGTATTAAAACCTATTAGTTTATTAAGCGGAGGGGAACAAACGAAAGTACGTTTATGTGAACTTATCGTAACGAAAAGTAACGTTTTAATTTTAGATGAACCAACTAATCATTTGGATATAGAAACAAAGAAGTCTTTGCAGGAAGCGTTACAACAATATAAAGGAACAGTTTTACTTGTCTCACATGAGCCTTCTTTCTATGAAGCATGGATAACAAAAGTATGGAATATAGAAGACTGGAATGCTGACCAATATGAATAAAGAAAAGGCATTAGCTTGTATAAGCTAATGCCTTTTCTTTGTGATTAACATGATTTTCGAGAACTCTTACATGAGAATTGTATGAAGAAGCACTCTTATGGTGCGCTTATAAGCGTGCTTTTTCTTTTGTTATGTTTATATTTATAATAATACTAGATGCCTTTCCCTAATAGGCGACTATCTTTCTTTATATATATAGATAGTTTGAAATGGAATGAAAATAATTCCTATATGTAAAGGATAATGTGATTAGTATAGGAAGACAATAGAACTTAAAGGAAATTCATGTAAAATTCAGATGAACTTCACGCAAACTTCATATTAGAAACTAAATATAATTATAATAGGTTATTGTAATATAAAATTGTGATTTTTCATAAAATTAAAAGTTTGAATTTAGGATAGAGCACTCAAACCTAAATTCAAACTTTAGTGAAATAATTAATGGAGGTTACGTTTAGTTTTCGCTAATGGATGCATTTACAAGTTCGGCGGGATTGCCTGTTCCTGCTCCTCCGATTGTAACTGATCCACCAGGAGGAATTTCACCATTCCATCCTGCATTCGTAATTACGTAATGATTATTTATTTTACTACTAATTTTAGAATCCCAAACTTGTGTTAAATTGCCGTTATAATCAAATTCTAATTTCCAGTTTTTAATAGGGGTCGTTCCGCTATTTTTAATTATAATTGAGAAGTTGTAACCACTTCCCCAATTTGAAGTGACTGAAAAGGTAGCATTGCCATTTCCACCAGGAGGTGTTGTGTTAGCATCATCTGTTTTTATAAGAATAGAAGTAGGTTGTGATTTGTTACCAGCAGCATCCTTTGCTAATACTGAAAATGTGTATTCTGTATTAGGTTTCAAGTTTTTAATTGTAATGCTATTTGTTGTTGTACTCCATTTCTCTTCGCCGGCAGTAATTTCATATTCCGTAACTCCTACGTTATCAGTAGATGCAGTCCAGTTTAATTGAACTGAGTTTGAATTTTTATTTGTAACAGAAATATTTTTTACGTTTGTTGGTGATTCAGTATCTTTTTGAGTAATAGGTCCACCAAGCAATTCTTTTACTAACGTATCAAGTAATTTTGGTCCACTACAACTATATTTTGGACTTGTACGGCAATCCCCGCTTAGTTCCCAAAACATTGCGCCACTTAAACCTTTTGTCTTTATATAGTCTGTTTTATATTTCATAGATTCGTTGTCATCATAGCTAATAAGCGTGCCTGTAGTCGCATTATATAAATAAGGTACTTTCGCTACATCGTTCCAGTAGCGAACAAAACCATTTTTATTAACATAATTAGCTGCTAAATCACCATAATCGTACACACCTGTGTCACCGGTAGAATAATCATCCCAAGTACCTTTAGAAGCGAGCTTTCCATCACTACCTGGTTTACAAGGTTGGTATTGCCCATTATTTTCTTTTCCGCAACTTTTCCATCCGCGTCCGTAAAAAGGTACACCTAATACGAGTTTATCCGCTGGAACCCCTTCATTTGTATAAATGTCTATCGCACCATCTACGTAAAATTTCGTATCCGCTGCTGGGTCATTTGGATCCTTGTATAGAGCTGCATTATGGTTAGAAGTAGCTTCCCATCCACCGTGGAAATCATATGTCATAATATTAATCCAATCCAGTATTTGAGAGATTTTCTTTAGCTCTGTATGATCAGCATAACGTTGGCTTGCACCTGACGCGATTGTTAGTAAATATTGTTTACCATCTTCTGCGCCAGCTTTAGTTAATGCATTTCGAACATCTTGAAGGAGTAGGGTGAAGTTTTGCTTATCTTCAGGACGATAACTACCACCAGGAATCGTTTCAACGCCCGGATATTCCCAGTCTAAATCAACGCCGTCAAATCCATATTCGCGAAGAAAAGCTACCGTAGATTCAGAGAATACTTTTCTTGTTTTTTCATCAGCGGCCATATCAGAAAAGCGGTTAGACCAAGTCCAGCCACCAACGGAAATAATTGTTTTTAAGTGAGGATACTTAGCTTTTAATCGTTTCAGTTCTCCGAAATTTCCGCAGCGGGCGTATTTATCACAATCTTCCCAAGTTGTACCCGATCCCGGATAAGATTTTGTGACATCAGCCCATGGTTCACCGAGTACGAGAGTACCATTAGGGACCTCTTTATTTTGCAGTGGTACACCAGATTCTTTACAGTTCCACGTTTGTTTATTTGGATTATCGGGGTGAGTAGAAGGATTTCCATGTTTTCCATTCCAGCAAATATCAGCGAAAGCATAGTTTAAATGAGTTAGCTTTGATGCATCAATGTCTGAAACCTGATAATTACGTCCGTAAATGCCCCATGAAGGAAAATACCCAACAATTTTTTGACCTTGCTTTGGTGAATTTGCTAATGCGAGATTTGGAGTAATAAAGTTTGTGAGAAAAAGAGGTAAGAAGAGCAGTAGGGATAGTAATAGCAGTGTGAATTTTTTTGATTTCATAGTCATTTCTCCTTTCAAAATAAAAGATATATTTAAAGGCATACGCCAATAAATCAAAATGGATCTAGAGGTATGAAACGTCTAGATAAAAATGATCAGACATCACGAAGTCTATACAAGGGAGCTGGGGTGATTAAATCGTAGCAAATGTAAGATTTAGTGTAAACGCTTTATTTGATTCAAAAAGATTTTCTCAATATTAAATGGCTCTAATACAGACTACACATGAAAATAAAATATTGATTAGGGAGGAAAAGGCTCCTTGTAATTAAATTTGAGAAAAAATTGTATGAAGTCAATTTGTAATAGCGTAGCAAGATGAGAAAATATCATGTAAAATAATAGTAAAAATATGTAAAGGAGGGGATGGTGTGGATGTGTTTTTGAACATTGCTGAGGAAAAAATTCGTCAAGCGATACGGAATGGTGATCTTGATAATATTCCGGGACAAGGAAAACCACTACAATTAGAAGATCTTTCAATGGTACCTCCAGAATTAAGAATGAGTTATAAAATCTTGAAAAATGCAGGCATGATTCCACCAGAAATGGAATTGCAAAAAGATATATTGAAAATAGAGGATTTAATCGCTTGTTGTTATGATGAAGCAGAGAGAAAAAAATTACAAGAAGAGTTAACAGCAAAAACGCTGCGTTTTCAGCAAGTAATGGAAAAGAGGAAAATTAAAGATAGTTCAGCTTTTCGTATGTATCAGGAGAAAGTATTTCGTAAATTACGCTAAGAGGGAATAAGATGAATAAATTTGAAACGATAGAAGAATTAGCGACACATATTGAAGAACAACAATTAGTACTTCTGTTTATTAAAACGGAGAATTGTGGTGTTTGTGATGTTATGCTAAGAAAAGTAAATTGCGTATTAGAGAATTATGATTACGTAGAGAAAGTAGAAATATTACTACAAGACATGCAAGGGATTGCGGGGCGTTATGCAGTATTTACAGGGCCAACAGTTTTATTATTTTATAATGGAAAAGAGATCCTACGTGAATCGCGCTTCATTTCATTTGAAAATCTAGAGAGAACCATTCAATTATTCGAGAATTAAGGGAGGCTTTTATATGGAATTTATTATTGTCATACTATTATTTGTTGTAGTTGGAACAATCGTAACAGCAGTTCGATTAAACAAAAAGAAGGTAAACCTGACGAAACAAAATAACATTCATAATTCATCTAACAGTTCATCACCATTATTTTTCTTTGCTGGATCTGATAATGATAGCTCGCACGATGGAGGTTCACATGATTGCGGAGGTTCTTTTGGTGGAGATAGTGGAGGTAGCTGCGGTGGTGGAGGTGGCGGTGATTGATGAGAATGCGCCCTATAGGGGCGTATTTCTTTTTAAACAAACGTTTGATTAGTTGGCTTACATATGCATAAAAACAGTTAAACAAACGTTTGATTAAATGTTTTTAACATGCTAAGGGGAATGGAAATGAAAAGGGAACCGAAAGTGAAAAATAAGGGGAAAGTAGTGTTGTTTTTATTAGCTGCGGGAGGCGTATTTCTTGTTAAATTAGGATTTTAAATTGGAATAATACATACGATTCGAACGTGGTTTGAAAGTACGTTTTCTTAAATAAGGAGTATAGCCTCTTGCGATAGAGGTTTTTTATTTGTTATTATTAGACTGAACGGTCGGTTTAAAGAGGTGTGAATATGAGAAGAAGCGCAGAAGAGATAAAGAAAGAAATTGCATATAAAGCAGAAAGTCTGTTTTCACAGAAGGGCTATGCAGCCACATCTATGGAAGAGATTTGTGAAATTACAGAGCGAAGTAAAGGAAGCATTTATTATCACTTTAAAAGTAAAGAAGAATTATTTTTATTTGTAGTAAAACAGCATACGTATGATTGGCTTGAAAAATGGAATGAAAAAGAGAAGTTGTATA
Source organism: Bacillus sp. NP247 (assembly GCF_018966865.1). Lineage (NCBI taxonomy): Bacteria > Bacillati > Bacillota > Bacilli > Caryophanales > Bacillaceae > Bacillus > Bacillus sp. NP247. The sequence continues at coordinate 3,107,561 of NZ_CP076653.1, forward strand.
GTACGAGTACTGAAAAACTATATGGTCTCGCGGAATATTATGTAGAGGACATACAGCAACCAATTTCAAATGCAATAGAGGAATTCTCTATGAGCCAAGTTGTAAGTAAAGAGATTCTGGATGAACTGTTAGCTTTAACTAGAGAATCATATGTTATGTTTGAGAACTTAATTGAAGCAGGCATACAGTCTGGAGAGTTTCGTGAAGATAATACGCGCGATCTTATGTATATTGTGAATGGATTATTATCGGGGCTTGGAGTACTTTACTACGAGTTAGATCATAAAGAGCTGAAACGTATTTATAAAAAGGCAATAGATGTATTGTTAAAAGGAATGGCAGCTGAATAATAAGTCAGCAGCTTTTCTTACAAAATAAATTAGACCGAACGGTCGGTTTATAAAGGAGGAATGAAAATGAACGCTTTATTTAAAAACCGAGCATTTATGCTCGTTATGGCATCTGATATTTTACAACAATTTGCAATTTGGATCAGAAATATGGCTCTTTTATATTTCATAATGGAGCGAACGAATAATGATCCGGTTTCTGTTTCTTTATTATCAGTTATGGAATATGCACCTATCTTTATTTTCTCGTTTATTGGTGGTGCGCTAGCTGATCGCTGGAATCCGAAAAGAACAATGGTTGCTGGGGATGTGTTAAGTGTACTGTCTATTATAGGAATTGTCTTGTTGTTAAAGCTGGATTATTGGCAGGCTATATTTTTTGCAACACTCATTTCCGCGATTGTAGGTCAGTTTTCTCAGCCATCATCTTCGCGTATATTTAAGCGCTATGTAAAGGAAGAACAGGTGGCAAATGCGATTGCATTTAACCAAACATTACAGTCATTATTTATGATTTTTGGACCAGTGGTAGGATCGCTTGTGTATACACAACTTGGTTTATTTACGTCACTATATAGCTTAATCATTTTATTTTTGTTATCTGCTATCGCTCTTTCATTTTTACCAAAATGGGTTGAACAAGAGCAAGTAGCGAGAGATTCATTAAAAAATGATATAAAAGAGGGTTGGAAGTACGTTCTTCATACGAAAAATTTACGCATGATTACGATCACTTTCACCATTATGGGATTAGCAGTTGGACTAACAAATCCGTTAGAGGTGTTTCTTGTAATAGAACGGCTTGGAATGGAAAAAGAAGCAGTTCAATATTTAGCCGCAGCTGATGGAATAGGTATGTTAATCGGTGGTATTGTTGCTGCAGTTTTCGCTTCAAAAGTGAATCCGAAAAAGATGTTTGTATTCGGTATGAGCATATTAGCGATGTCATTTTTAGTAGAAGGGCTATCTACATCATTTTGGATTACTAGTTTCATGAGGTTTGGAACAGGTATTTGTTTAGCTTGTGTTAATATCGTTGTCGGTACGCTTATGATTCAGCTTGTACCAGAAAACATGATTGGAAGAGTAAATGGAACAATTTTACCATTATTTATGGGTGCTATGTTAATCGGAACATCGCTAGCTGGAGGATTGAAGGAAATGACTTCACTAGTTATTGTATTTTGTATAGCGACGTCACTTATTTTATTGGCAATAGGGCCAGTTCTACGTATGCAAATAAAAAAAGAAGAGCTTGCTAATAAAGAGGAACTGACGAATTCGTTAGCTTCAAAATAAACATTGTAAGGAAGCGGAATTGCTCCCTATTTTTGTGGCGATCTTTTGACAATGAAATGTACCGACTATATACTAATATTGTAAAAACGATTTTACATGTTAGGAGAAAAGATGTGAAAAATCAAATTTATGAATTACGCACTGAAAATAATATTTCACAAGGTGCATTAGCTGATAAGTGTAAAGTTTCAAGACAGACGATAAATGCAATTGAGAATAATAAATATGATCCAAGCTTAGCATTAGCCTTTCGTTTAGCGGAAGTATTAGGAACAACTGTGGATAAACTATTTTTGTATAAGATGTAGCGTCTTTAATTGTGGGACGCTATCGATAAAAGTAAAGAAAAGATCCTCTTCTTATGTGAAGAGGATCTTTTTCTTATATTGTTTTAGTTTTCGGATTAGGTGGTGTAACGGACGTATTATTTTCGGGTACTCTAGTTAATAAGAATCCACCGATAATAAATAAGACAATAATACTAAGGACACCAGCGTTTGTTTTTCCTGTTAATTGTGTTGTGACACCAACTAATACTGGACCCATAATTGCTGCGAATTTACCAAAGATATTATAAAATCCGAAGAATTCATTTGCAGATTCTTTCGGTACTAGTTTTGCGAAATATGAACGGCTAAGTGCTTGAATACCACCTTGAGAAGTGGCAACTAGCATTGCTAAAATCCAGAAATCAAGTGTCGTTTTTAAGAAATAAGCATATGTGCAGATAATGATATAAATAATAATACCGACATATAGCATTTTTTTACCGGTAAATGTTTCCGATAGTTTTCCATATAATAAAGCGAATGGACAAGCGACAATTTGTGTTACAAATAAGATGACTAATAGATTAGTTGCACTAATACCGAGATCTGTTCCGTAAGCAGTAGACATAGTGATAATTGTATCTACCCCGTCAATGTAGAAAAAGTAAGCTATTAGGAACATAAATACAGTTTTATATTCTTTAATATTTTTAAAAGTATTAGCAAGGCGCTTGAAGCTCATTGCAATTGGTCTTGGATGGCGTTCAATATAGTGTGTTTGCTCTACATTTTTTAGCATTGGAATTGTAAATAATCCCCACCAAAGAGCTGTGATTGCAAAGGAAATTTGACTAGCAATGCCGACTGATAAGGGGATAGTTCCTTTTTGAGCAAGAATAATAAGAGCAATACAACCGATAAAAGGAATTGTGCTCCCAATATAACCTAATGCAAAGCCTCTTGTAGAAATTCGGTCCATTCTATCTCCAGATGTAACATCTATTAAAAATGCATCATAAAAAATATTTGCTCCAGCAAAGCCAACTAATGCGAGCATATAGCATCCTAGTAATAAGTACCACTGAGATGTTGGAACAACTGCTAGCATACTTGTAAATACGATACCAAGCCCAAAGAAGAATGTGAAAAATCGTTTTTTAAATCCTTTATAATCAGCAACTGTACCGAGAATAGGAGCGAGTATAGAAATTAAAAGTGTAGCGAACGAGTTTGCATATCCCCAATAGGCTGTTGAAGTTGCACCAGATAATCCAGCTTCTTTTGCAGCTGCTTTAAAGTAAATTGGAAATAATGCAGTTGTAATGACGAGCGAATATACCGAGTTTGCCCAATCATATAATATCCAGCTTTTTTCTTGTCTGGACATTTTTTTCATATAATGTTCCCCCTTAAATTTGTTCTACTATCAGTGTACAAAAATAAAAATTGTAAAAAGAGAAACAGTGATGATTTTTACATAACTTTTACATATATACACAGTTCTTTACAATTGAAGTAAATCCTCTACAATTGCTCCGTCTGTTTCACCTAAGTGCAAACCGAGTAACCTAGCAATAGTGGGACCTTCATCAATCAGTCTCATATACGGGATTGTAACGCCACTTTGAATGCCTTTCCCAGCAGCCATAAAAATTGTTTCATAGTTAGGTTTTGTTGGGGAATATCCGTGTGTTCCAAATGTATATTTCTTACTAGAAGTAACATCCTTTTTAGTAATTTCTTTTATGAAATCACCTGTATAATTTTCAATGAAGTAATAACCTTCCATGGCTTCTAGCATAAACAAGCAATTACCATCAGCACCACGTTCTTTTGCATCTTCATCGTGCAGAATAAATTCAATTCCATTTTGTTTATCCTGAAGAAGCCCTTCAAGAAGAAGTTGAATCTCTTTAATCGTTTCAGTATCATTTTTATCTTTTACATGTACGTAGGCAGATCCATCACAGCTTTGGCAATAAGCTTTCCAATCTAGTAACTTTCCACTTTTATTTACGGATATAAGTCCTTTTTGACGGAATAGGACATTTAATTGGATTGCTTTGTTTTCACTTAAAGCGCTATGGTCGCCAAGTGCAATAATTGTACTTTCTTCGTATATCCCGCTTTCTTTTAATTCATGAATAATTTTTCCAAGGCGTTCGTCGTGTCTATGGATTGCAGCTACTGTTTCCTCGGACTCGAAGCCATGGTAATGTCTTTGAGTGTCTAAATCAGTAAAATGTACAAACATAACATTAGGCTTTTTCGTCTGAATTGTATGTACGGCAGAAGCAAGGACGAAATCATCAAGCTCAGGCTGTGACAATCCATTTCGTATATGGCCGAAGCGACGATTTAAATCTAATTGATATAGCGGGCTACCGCTAAATAATGAAACTAAAATTTGATTTTGCCACGGTCTATTTGGAAAAATTTCTGGTAAATTGTAATCGATATTTGCTCTTCCAGTAACAGGCCATAGAAGGGCTGCTGTCGTTAAATTTGCTTTGCGTGCTTCATCATATAAAGTTGTTCCTTTAATGGACTTTCGATACCAATGCCAATCTGGTGACTCACGTCCTGGTTGAAGTAATGTATTGCTGACAACGCCATGCTTATTAGGATAATTACCGGTTACGATTGTTGAGTGGCTTGGATATGTTACAGAAGGATAAATTGGCTCCACTTTTTTCGCAATCGCGCCCCTTTTTATTAAAGTTTGGAAATTAGGTAGTTTTTGTAATATAGGAAAATCTAAAGCTGATAAGCAGTCGAAAGATAAAATAATGACGTGATTTGTTAATGCTTTATCCATAAAGTTTCCCTCCTGATTATATAAAACCTATTCTTATATATTGCTATTAATACCTGGTAATAAAAAAGTATTTCTGAATAAAATTTTATTGTTTATTTTCAGAAAAATTAAACATATAATAAGTATAAGGGAATGAATGGAAGGAGGGAATACTATGGATTGGCTAGATGGATTTGGTATCTTTTACATCATTGGTGGGGTCACGATTCTCCTTGTATTTTTTATGTCATATTTACTAAAGAAACGTTTTCCAGACAAACAGTTTGATATTATATTTGCACTTAGTTTAGTACTTCTTTGTTTAGCTTTCTTTCCTGTAACAATGATCGCTATTGGTGGATGGGAAGGAATGGGATACGGGTTTATTTGTTTCTTCGTTTTAATTGGTACACTAATTGGTATGGTGGCTCATCAACTTGTAAAAATAGTTCGGAAAAGTTATGTATAAAGCAGTAATAATTGAAAAGAATGTATAAAAATAAGAAAATTCTAACTTGTTTTGAAATGAAATTTATATTATGATATTCAACAAATTTATTTCGTTATAACGATGAAAAAGGACTAGTACATGTCTTACCTTTTTGCAGAGAGAGAATCCTTTTGGCTGGAAGATTCTTAAAAGACGATATGGAACCTACCTTTGAGTTCTGCATATGCAGCGGGAAATTCCCGTTATCAAAAAGAGAGCATACTCAATTTTTTTGTGTATGAATCAGGGTGGTAACGCCGACAAAGCTCGGTCCCTATTTAGGGGCGCGGGCTTTTTTGTATTTTCTAGAAGGAGGAAGAATGACTATGGTAAAAGAACAAGTACAAGCCATTACGAAGATGGAAGAAGACTTTGCTCAGTGGTATACCGATATTGTAAAAAAAGCGGAGCTTGTTGATTATTCAAGTGTGAAAGGTTGTATGATTTTACGTCCATACGGTTATGCATTATGGGAAAATATGCAGAAAGTGATGGATGAAAAATTAAAAGAATCTGGTCATGAAAATGTGTACATGCCAATGTTTATTCCAGAGAGTTTATTACAAAAAGAGAAAGATCATGTTGAAGGATTTGCTCCTGAAGTAGCATGGGTTACTCATGGTGGGGATGAAAAGTTAGCGGAAAGGCTTTGTGTACGCCCTACATCTGAAACTTTGTTCTGTGAGCATTTTTCAAAAATTGTTCAATCATATAATGATTTACCAAAGTTATATAACCAGTGGTGTTCAGTAGTTCGTTGGGAGAAGACGACGAGACCATTCCTTCGTACAACTGAATTTTTATGGCAAGAAGGTCATACGATTCATGAAACGGCAGAAGAATCTCAAATTGAAACATTAAATATTTTAAATCTATATGCTGCTTTTTGTGAAGAGTATTTAGCGATTCCGGTTATTAAAGGGCAAAAAACAGAAAAAGAAAAGTTTGCAGGAGCGGAGGCAACTTATACGATTGAAAGTTTAATGCATGATGGAAAAGCACTTCAAACAGGAACATCTCATAACTTTGGAACGAACTTCTCAGAAGCGTTTGATATTAAGTTTTTAGATCGTAATGGTAAGTGGCAATACGTACACCAAACATCTTGGGGTGTATCAACAAGAATGATAGGTGGACTTATTATGGTTCATAGCGATAATAACGGACTTGTAATGCCGCCAAAAGTTGCACCATTACAAGTTGTTATTGTACCTATTGCTCAGCATAAAGAAGGTGTGTTAGAAAAAGCAACAGAGTTACAAGGACGTATTCAGAAGGTTGCGCGTGTAAAAATAGATGCTAGCAATAAAACACCGGGCTGGAAATTTAATGAGTATGAAATGAAGGGAATTCCGATTCGATTAGAAGTTGGTCCAAAGGATATTGAAAAGAATCAAGTTGTACTTGTAAGAAGAGATACGAAAGAAAAAGAATTTATATCAATGGATCAATTAGAAGAACGCATTCCATCATTACTTGAGGAAATTCATCATTCTTTATTTAATAAAGCAAAAGTATTTCGCGATGAGAATACGTATAGTGTGACGAATTTCGAAGAGATGAAGAAAGCAGCTGATGAAAAGCAAGGATTTATTAAGGCGATGTGGTGTGGAGAACTAGCTTGTGAAGAGAAACTAAAAGAAGAAGTTGGAGTATCTTCACGCTGTATGCCTTTTGAACAAGAACATTTAGCTGGCGAATGTATTTGCTGTAGTAAAGAAGCAAAGCACATGGTCTATTGGGGAAAAGCGTATTAATACTCTTTCTGATAGATGCCAAAAGGACTTTGGGTTGCATAATAAACTGCAATCCAAAGTCCTTTTTAGTTTTATATTGGTTTCATGTATTTTTTAGATGGAAGGATGTTGGTCTTTATTTTGCATTTTTACGGCGAATAAACAATAACATACCAATTAGGAATGTTGAAAGTCCCATTAAAATAGATGCAGGATAATGCGCTGCAGTATTAGGTAACTTATCACCTTGTTTTGTCGCATTATCTTTTACGTTACCACCTTGTGAACTGCTATCGCCTTTAACTCGATTGCCCTCTTGAGAGCCTTTTCCATCTTGCGAACTACTATCGCCCTTAACTCGATTACCATCAGAGCCGTTGCCACCAGAGCCATGTCCGCCAGAACCGTTGCCACCAGAACCACTGCCATCAGAGCCGTTGCCACCAGAGCCATGTCCGCCAGAACCGTTGCCACCAGAACCACTGCCATCAGAGCCGTTGCCACCAGAGCCATGTCCACCAGAACCGTTGCCACCAGAACTAGAACCACTACCGCCAGAGCCGTTGCCACCAGAGCCATGTCCGCCAGAACCACTGCCGCCAGAACCGTTGCCACCAGAACCACTGCCATCAGAGCCGTTGCCACCAGAGCCATGTCCACCAGAACCGTTGCCACCAGAACCAGAACCACTACCGCCAGAACCATGTCCGCCAGAACCACTGCCGTCAGAACCGTTGCCACCAGAGCCACTGCCGCCAGAACCACTGCCACCAGAACCACTGCCACCAGAACCACTGCCACCAGAACCATTGCCACCAGAACCATTGCCACCAGAACCGTTGCCACCAGAACCATTGCCACCAGAACCGTTGCCACCAGAACCATTGCCACCAGAACCACTGCCGTCAGAACCGTTGCCACCAGAGCCACTGCCGCCAGAACCACTGCCACCAGAACCACTGCCACCAGAACCACTGCCACCAGAACCACTGCCACCAGAACCATTGCCACCAGAGCCGTTGCCACCAGAACCATTGCCACCAGAACCGTTGCCACCAGAACCACTGCCGTCAGAACCGTTGCCACCAGAACCATTGCCACCAGAACCGTTTCCGTCAGAACCACTATCGTCCTGAGAATCATTGTTTCCTGGAGGTTTATTATTATCTTTTGAATTACCTTCTGCTAAATTATCGTTATTTTGTACAATAGCGTTTGTTATTGGGTGGAAATTTTCAGTTGCAGCATTACCAATATTTAAGCCGCTAAAAAAGGATAAAGAAAGTGTTGATGCTAAAATGAAGATTTTTGTCATTGTTTTCCTCCTGAAGAAAAAATTATTGTTCCATCTAAAATACACCCCTTTGTAATATTTCATAGGAAAAAGAGTTTTATGCAAAAAAAACTATATATAGAAAAAGGTGGTGTATTTCTAAAGGGAGAAAAGAGTTAATGTGAATTTCTTGCAAATAGTAGAGTGATGGAGAATTTACACTCATAACAGTAGAGGAAGTGGCAACGGATGAAAGAATATATTGCATTTGATATTGGTGGTACGCAAATTAAATATGGAATTGTTTCAGAAATAGGGGTAGTACTAATGCATAAAAAAGTCCCAACAGAAATTCACTTGGGCGGGGAACAAATTGTTCAAAAGCTTATATATTTATCAAAAAAGTTAATGACTGAACATACTATTTCCGGAATTGGTATTAGTACAGCGGGAATTGTTGATATTGATAAAGGAGTTATAACGGGAGGTGTGGATCATATTCCGCGTTATGCTAATATTTCTATTGTTGAGAGATTACAAGAAGTATTAAAGGTTCCTGTATCTATTGAAAATGATGTTAATTGTGCAGCCTTAGGCGAGAAATGGAAAGGTACAGGGAGGGGAGAAAGCGATTTTATTATGCTTACGCTTGGAACGGGCATTGGTGGAGCAATTGTTATAAATGGGGAATTATACCGTGGACATTCGTTTGGCGCTGGGGAATGGGGGAACATGTTAATAGAAGGGAATACTTTTGAGGAGGTTGCCTCAATTTCGGGATTAATTCATCTTGTACGAAGATATAAAGGTGAAAAGGAGTGGGATGGTAAAATAATTTTCGAATTATATGATAAGGGTGATAGCGCTGTTACTCAAGCCGTGAAGATTTTCTTTAAACATTTGGCGATTGGAATTAGTAACCTTGCTTATATTTTTAATCCGAAAATGATTATTATTGGTGGGGGAATTACTGAAAGAGGAGATGATTTCTTAAATGAAGTGAAGGAAGAGATAGGAATATACTTAAATCAAGATATTTATAGTAATTGTGAGATTAAACTTGCGCAAAGTGGCAATTCTGCAGGAATGATTGGTGCCATTTACCACTTCTTACATCATCATAAGTAAATTATATGAATGTTTTCATATAACTGAGAATTTATCCTTTTTATCACTAGATAAATAATGCTACAATATAAGGGAAGAATACAATATTTTCCGCCTTGGAAAATGCTTTGTAGAAAGGAAGAAACTTCATGCCTATTATTTTAGAAAAAGGTCAAAAGATCGATTTAACGAAAGGACAACCGAGAGTAGCAAAACTGCAGGTTGGCTTGGGCTGGGACCCAATTGGGCAATCAGGTGGGTTTCTGTCTTCATTATTTGGAAGTAAACCGAATGTAGATTGTGATGCATCTGTTGTTATGTTAGAAGGGGATCATTTTTTAAACAAAAACGATTTAGTTTACTTCGGAAACAAGCTTTCTACTTGTGGTAGTATTATTCATTCAGGAGATAATTTAACAGGTGAAGGCGCTGGTGATGACGAAACAATTTTCGTAGAATTGCATAAAGTTCCGAGCCGTATTAATCGTTTAGTATTCGTTGTAAATATTTATGACTGTGTAAATCGCCGTCAAGATTTCGGGATGATTCGTAATGCATATATTCGTATTCAAAACCCGCAAACTGGTGAAGAATTAGCACGCTATAATTTATCGGATAATTATGCTGGCAAAACGACTCTAATTGCAGGTGAAATGTATCGAGACGGAAACGAATGGAAGTTTTCAGCAGTTGGAGAAGGAACACAAGATAAAAACTTAAGTGAGATTGTATCACGTTACCAATAAAATAAATCAAGGAGGAATCTTATATGGCATCAATTTCATTGAAAAAAGGACAAAAGGTAGACTTAACAAAAACAAATCCAGGTCTTTCGAAAGTTCTTGTAGGACTTGGTTGGGATACGAATCGTTATGACGGACAAAACGATTTCGATTTAGATGTTAGTATTTTCTTAGTAGGTGCTAACGGTAAAGTTTCAGGAGCAGAGGATTTCGTCTTCTATAATAATCCAAAGGGTGCAAATGGTGCTGTAGAGCATTTAGGAGATAACCGTACAGGTGAAGGTGAAGGCGACGATGAAACAATTAAAATAGACTTGAAAAATGTTCCTGCACATATCGAACGTATTTGCTTCACAATCACAATTTATGATGGAGAAGGCCGTAGCCAAAACTTCGGACAAGTTTCTAACTCTTTCGTACGCATTCTGGATGAAGAAAAGAATGCAGAATTAATTCGTTACGATTTAGGAGAAGATTTCTCTATTGAAACAGCTGTAGTAGTAAGCGAATTATACCGTCACGCAGGTGAGTGGAAATTCAATGCAATCGGAAGTGGATTCCAAGGTGGATTAGGTTCTCTATGTAATAACTTTGGTTTAGATGTAGAGTAATAGATTTATATATCCATTAGTGAAACGCGTATTTACTGATGGATATATTTTTTGAAATTAAAATATAGAGGTGAATATATATGGTTATTCAATTGCAAAAAGGACAGAAAATTGATTTAGCTAAAACAAGCCCAGGTTTATCAAGAGCAGTAATTGGTCTTGGATGGGATATTAAATCTTATGATGGTGGATCTGATTTCGATTTGGATGCATCTGCCTTTTTATTAGATGTGAACGGGAAATGTACGAAGGAAACTGATTTTATTTTCTATAATAATTTACAGTCTCCTTGTGAATCAGTTTTACATACAGGAGATAACCGTACAGGTGAAGGTGACGGTGATGATGAGCAACTTGTTGTCGACTTGAAAAAGGTTCCAGCAGATGTTCATAAAATTGCTATTACAGTTACAATTTATGATGGTGAAGGCCGTAATCAAAACTTTGGACAGGTTGCAAATGCATTCGTTCGTTTAGCAAATGAAGAAACAAACGAAGAAGTTCTTCGTTTTGATTTAGGGGAAGATTTCTCCATTGAAACAGCAGTTGTCTTTTGTGAATTATATCGTCATAATGGACAGTGGAAGTTTAGTGCAGTAGGAAGCGGATTCCAAGGTGGATTAGGTGCGCTTGTAAAAGCGTATGGCTTGGATGCATAAGAAGGGAAACGACATTCGTTTCCTTTTTTTGACCTTTCTATAAATCTAGCAAAGAATAGGGGATAAAGGTAAGATGAGTATTTTGCAAGGAATCCTTGATACGTATGCTCAGTTTTTCGACTTGGACATGTGGATTAAAGTGTTACAAGATCCAGTATCTTGGGGGTTAATAGGTACACTTGTTGTACTTGAAGGGTTATTATCTGCTGACAATGCACTTGTGTTAGCGGTAATGGTAAAACATCTCCCAGAAGAAAAACGAAAAAAAGCATTATTCTATGGACTTATTGGAGCTTATGTATTCCGTTTTATTGCAATTGGAATCGGAATGTTCTTAATTAAATTGGCATGGGTAAAAGTGTTAGGTGCGCTTTACTTAGCTTGGCTATCAATTAAATATTTCATTGATAAAAGAAAAGGCACTTCAGAAGAAGAGGAAGCCCATGGTATGAACCAAAATGGTATTCTCTTCAGAATGTTCGGTGTTTTCTGGGGAACGGTTGCGATGGTTGAATTAATGGATATCGCATTCTCTGTAGATAGTGTACTTGCTGCATTTGGTGTATCGAATGAAGTATGGATTTTACTATTAGGTGGAATGCTCGGTATTTTAATGATGCGCGGTATCGCTGGCGTATTCTTAAAATTGTTAGAGCGTATTCCAGAACTTGAAACGACAGCATATATTTTAATCTTAATTATTGCAGCAAAGATGCTACTGTCTGTCATTCATATTGAAGTAAGTCATACGCTGTTCTTTATTATTTTAGTTATAGCGTTTGGAGCAACATTTATACTTCACTACATGAAGAATTCTGGACAAGCTAAAGAAGAAGTTGCAGCTACTAAAAATGAACATAAATAATTGAAATGGGTTTGCTCGTTATGCGAGCGCCCATTTTTTATAACTAAAAATAGTTTATAATAGAAGAGAGACTTTAGAAAAAACGTAAATGTTTTTGGAGGTGAACTGTTGTGTTTTCACGTTTTACACTTCAACCATGTGCATTAAAAGATGAATCAGATTTAAAGCAATTTGAAGCGATTTTAGAGAAACGCCCACAATATGAACTGACAGAGAATGAGATGAAATTTAGTTACATAGCAAGTCGCATTCTTGGTGTTCCTAATGATGTAGATGAATATTTCAATGGGCTATTTGATTATAGTGAAGCAAAAGGAATCGAAGTTTTGCATGAACAAAATTTAAATAAGGTGATTGATCCCGAAAAACTGCGCCATATTCAAGAAGTTTTTGCATTACATCAAGAAGCGCCGAATGGACTTACAGTAAATAGGCTTGTAGCACATTTGTCTGGGAAACAACTATTACCGCAAGTAGACAATCCTGATTTACAGCATTATATACATACGACGTTTATTTCTATCTTGAAATTGTATGAGAAACAACATAATCAATCTTTAAAAACAGAAGGATTCCGGCGTTTCTTAATTGATATGATTAAATTAAGTGAAAATTACGTAGCGAAATGGTTCTCTACCATTAATTATAAGAAACAAATGCCGCGTATCGTTTGGTACGGTGATGCGACGGAGAGTCGTATATATTTCTTATACTTTCTTATTATGCTCGGCTGCGATGTGCTTTATTATCACCCAGAAGGAAAAGATGGATTTGAGAGTGTAGATGAGGAAGGAAGGACTTTTGTCGTATTTCATTCGGGCCGTATTTCATTGGAACCATTTCCTGATCGGCGTCGTGAACGCGTCGCAACAGTAGCTTATCAAGCTTCAAAAGAAATCGAGCAAGTACTTCACCACGATAATTCATTATTATACAAACCGTGGCAATTCCGTTCGTATACACCTGTAGCCCGTACGCTCAAAACGACGTACGATGAACTCTTTTTAATTACGAAAGAAAAGGCATTTGTACGTCCAACATTCTTTGTTGAAAATAAGCATATTTATATTCCTTCTTTATTTGCAAAAATATCAGGCGTTTCAAAGAATGATAAAGAATATTTTCAGCGATTAAAGGCTGTTACATCATTTGATAACAGTTTCTTAATTAATACATTCCCGTTTACGAAAGAACAAAAAGCGAATTTCCAATATCATTATCGAGATGCATTGGACCGCGGGGGGAAGTTACATCCGGATTTAATTATGAACAGCCATTGGTGGCCACATAAGCGTTTACCAGAAGGATTACAACATGGTATTGCAGAAGCAATCATCCATACGTGTGAAAGTGCAATGTGTAAACCAATTGCGAAAGAGACGAAACAAGATGTAGCACTGTATGTTTTCGCACAGCTTTCTCAAATACCACCGAATATTTTAGAGCAGCTTGAGAAATTTGATTATTCGCAAGAAGTACCGAAAATTGTTATATTTAATAATGAGAAGAGCGGAGAATTAAGTCGTTCTGATGCTGTGTTATTACTATTTTTAAATCAAATTGGAGTAGATGTATTCCACTTTAATCCAACGGGGAGAAACGATATTGAACCGTATATTGAATCAGGAGCATTTGATTCACATTGGCTTGAAGAAGTTAATTTCGATCTTGAATTTCATGGTTCATCAGCCTATAAAAATTTATCACAAACAATAAAAGGACTATTTCGTCCATTTTTATAAGGAAAGGGAGAATACCATATGAATAACCCAGTCGTACTAGATTCGAAAACAGAATTGAATGAGCAAACCGCACAAGATGTTCGCTTGCAACTTAGACAAGATGCTGAAGTACAACGTATTTATAATGCAGTAGACATTAAAGACCAATTAGAATTAATCGAGCTTGGAAAAGAGCCTTCTATGGAGATTTCACGTTTCGCTGATCAAATTTTACATACAATGTCTTTATCGAAAGTAGAAGACTCTGGTGAATTATTAAAACAGCTTGGTAAAATTATGGACAGATTTGATAGTAAAGACTTTGCTGAAGAGAAAAGTGGTTTCTTCTCACGTATGTTCAAAAAAGCAGATAAAATGATTGAACAAATCTTTAGTAAGTATCAGACGATGGGTCGCGAAATGGATAAAGTATACGTAGAAATTACGAAGTATCAAGATGAAATGAAAAAATCAATTGGTACGTTAGATGGTTTATATGAGCAAAACTTAAAGTATTATTTAGACTTAGAAAAATACGTAGTAGCAGGTGAAATGTTATTAGAGCGTTTAAATACAGAGTTAGTTCCGATGTACGAAGAACGCATACGTAATAATGATCAGTTAGCAGGTATTGAATTAGAATCGCTTAAAAACTCTGTCGAAATTTTAGAACAACGTATTGATGATTTAGAAAAGGCACGTATGGTTGCTCTATTAACAGCGCCACAAATTCGTATGATTCAACGCGGTAACAATAAATTAATCGGTAAAATCAATACAGCATTTATTACAACGATTCCTATTTTTAAAAATGGTATCATTCAAGCGGTAAATGCGAAACGTCAAAAACTTGTTGCGGACTCTATGGCTGAACTTGATCGCCGTACAAATGAATTACTTAAGAAAAATGCACAAAATATTGCAACTCAAAGTGTGGAAGTAGCGAGATTATCAGGTTCTTCTAGTATTAAGATGGAAACACTTGAGGAAACTTGGAACATTATTTCAAGAGGTATGCAAGAAACACAACAAATTGAAGAGCAAAATAAACGTGAGCGTGAAGAAAGTCGTAAGCGTATGGCTACATTAACAGAGAACATCAAAAAAGAATTACAAGGATAAATGAAAAGGCAATGAGGAACAGTCCTCATTGCCTTTTATTTTCTCTTAAATAATTTAATGATTTCATTCACAACAAGCGGGATGATACTTAACAAAAGAACAAATCCCCAATCTCGCATTGTTAATGCATGCACACCAAATATATTGGCAAGAGGTGGGATGGAGATGATACACACTTGCATAAGAACACCGATTAGAAGTGAGAAGACTAAATATTTATTTGTAAATATCCCAATTGAAAAAATTGATTTCGTTCTTGAACGTAAGTTAAATGAATGAACGAGTTGAGAAAAACTAAGAACGACAAATGCCATCGTTTGAGCATGTAATAGAGCATCTTCATCAATTTGATCTGGGAAGAGAGGAAATAAATTTGTATCTCCTGTATAGAGCTTTGCCCCAACAATAAAGGCTGTTAAAGTAAGAAGTCCAATTACAACCCCATTGAAAATAAGAAAAGGAACGCTGCCGCTAAATAAGCTTTCTTTCGCATGTCGTGGTTTTTCCTTCATCACATCTGGATCTTCAGGATCAACACCAAGTGATAATGCAGGCAGTGTATCTGTAATTAAATTTACCCACAAAATGTGAATAGGTCGTAGTGGTGTCGCCCAGCCAAGTAAAATGGCTAAAAATAAAGCGATAATTTCGCCGAAGTTACAAGAGAGTAGGAAGAGAATAGACTTTTTAATATTACGATAAATGTTTCTTCCTTCTTCAACAGCTTTCACAATAGATGAGAAGTTATCATCTGTTAAAACTACATCTGCGGCGCCTTTTGCGACATCTGTTCCTGTAATGCCCATTGCTACGCCAACATCTGCTTGTTTTAAAGATGGAGCATCATTTACACCGTCACCAGTCATAGAAACGATATTTCCTTTAGCACGTAATGCTTTTACAATCTTCACTTTATGTTCTGGAGAGACCCTAGCAAAGACATTTAAGTGATTAATTTTACTTGCTAGTTCTGTGTCTGAAATGTTATCTAATTCAGTTCCAATCATAATTTCAGATTTTTCTTCAGCAATACCAAGTTCTTTGGCAATTGCAAAGGCGGTATCCTTATGGTCACCCGTAATCATAACTGTGCGAATACCAGCTTTTTTACATTCTGTAATTGAATCTTTTACTTCTGTACGTGGTGGATCAATCATACCGACAAGACCGATAAAGATGAGATTTTCTTCGAGATGATTTATATCCATATCGTTTAAATTGTATCGTTTATATGCGAATGAAAGTACTCTTAAGGCTTCTTGCGACATTGACCCGGCAGCTTCTAATATTTGATTTTTATCAGAATCTGTTAAGACCTCAAGTTTATTATTTATAAAGATATGGGTACAGTGAGGTAAAAGTTTATCAATGGCCCCTTTCGTCATGCTATAGTAGCTTTCATCGTACGTATGTACAGTTGACATCATTTTACGATCAGACTCGAAAGGCAATTCGTTAACACGTTCATGTTTATTTTCTAAATGATCTTTTTGAATGTTAAAAGAGCTTCCGGCAACAAGAAGGGCAATTTCTGTAGGATCCCCTGTTTGTGAGTCGGTACCGTAAGAAGCATCGTTGCATAAAACCATATTTTCTAATAATAGACGGTGTACATCATTATTTACATTCAAATTTTCTAGCTGGTCGTATGTGCGATCACTATAAAAGTGAGTAACGGTCATTTTATTTTGAGTTAATGTACCTGTTTTATCTGAACAAATAATTGTGACAGAACCGAGAGCTTCAACAGCTGGTAGTTTACGAATGATAACGTTTTGTTTAATCATACGCTGAACACCAATTGCAAGAACGATGGAAACGATAGCTGGTAAGCCTTCTGGAATAGCTGCAACAGCTAAACTAATTGCGGTCATAAACATTTCTAACGTATCTCGTCCTTGTAAAAAACCGATGAGAAACATAGTAGCACAAATAGCTACAGCGACAAATCCTAAATATTTTCCTACCTGTGCTAAGCTTTTTTGAAGCGGTGTCATATCATCGTCTGCTTCATGTAAAAGGGTAGCGATCTTGCCAATTTGTGAGTTCATCCCAGTTTCAACAGCAACACCGACGCCACGTCCGTATGTTACTAACGTCGACATAAAGGCCATGTTTTTTTGATCGCCTAATGGTACTTGCTCATCACTTTGCATGGAAGGGTGGTAGACTGCATCTTTATCGACAGGGACGGATTCACCGGTTAGAGCAGATTCTTCAATTTTTAAATTCGCAGTTTCGATAAGTCGTAAATCGCAGGGGATATACCGCCCAGCATCAAGCATAACGATATCACCTGGAACGACGTGCTCAGATGGAATCTCTTTTAGTTCACCATCTCGCTTTACGATGGCTTTAGGTGTTGCCATTTTCTTTAGTGCCTCTAAGGCTTGCTCGGCCTTGGACTCTTGGATGACACCAATAACTGCATTTAAAATGACAACGAGTGCGATAATACTTGCATCCGCCCACTCTCCTACAAAGGCGGAAATAAGGGCTGCGATAATAAGGACATATACGAGGACGTCATTAATTTGGGCGAAAACACGCTGCCATAAAGTACGTTTTTGTTTGGTAGCTAATTCATTAGAACCATATTGCTTTAAACGTTCATTTACGATTTCACCTGTTAAACCGTGCTGTTCATTTGTTTCTAGGTCGATTAATGTTTGATTTTTCGTCTTACTGTACCAATTGCTCATAAGTAAGCACCCCCAGTAAAAACAGTTAGCAATGGTAGTGTGGCAATTTTTTTAGAGTAGTATGTATGGAGAAAAAATCTAAGGTGAGGTTCTACTTTCATTGTACAGTATTTTAGAATGTGCTGAGGAAAAGAGAAGAGTTGTCATGAATTTGTTGAAATTAAAAGAGCCTCGAATACGTGAGGCTCTTTGTTATTTTTTAATTAATGTACCTAATTCCTCGGTAATAGCTTGCATTTCACTAATGCTGAATGTTTCACGTTTCATAACGTGCTCATAAATATCACGTAAGTCCTCGTACATTTCTTCGTTAAAGTTAGCAGCTCTCATTGCTCCAGCATTAACCATGCGTAATTTTTCTTTAATAGCTTCTACCATATATTCAACGTTTGCTTCTGATTTTACGGATAAATTCACCGAAGTGTCCCCCTTTAAAATAACATAAGGTTATCTTAACATTTTTTTATCATTTTCGTTAATGAAACTTTTCAATCCTATTAAATTAGTAGGGATTTCCTTTATAATTAATAATTGGTTGTTTATACTATATAAGTATATGGTAATAAATGCACCAAGAAGGGAAGAAACAAAGATATGGTCCGAGTATTGTTTGTTTGTCTTGGGAACATTTGTCGGTCTCCAATGGCAGAAGCAATTTTTCGAAATCTTGTCGTAAAAGAGGGACTCGAAGAGAAATTTGTCATTGATTCTGCAGGAACTGGAGATTGGCATATTGGTCATCCACCACATAAAGGAACACAAAAAATTTTAAAAGAAAATGAAGTCGCTTTTGAAGGAATTAAAGCAAGGCAAGTAGAAAAAGAAGACTTAACAAAGTTTGATTATATTATTGCCATGGACAACAAGAATATAGCGGATTTAAAAAGTTTAGGTAAAACTGGAGGCTATATTGGTAGGCTGTCCGATTTTGGTCCAGACGGTGGCTGGACAGATGTTCCTGACCCTTACTATACAGGGAACTTTCAAGAAGTGTATGACCTTGTAACAGAAGGGTGTGCAAAGCTAGTAGCTTTCATTCGAAATGAACAAGGAATATGAGGAAGCTTAGAAAGTAATACTTTCTAATATAAGAAATGAAAGGGTGAAGGAATATGGCAAAGAAAAATAATATTGCTCGAAACATTGCGATTGGTGTAGCTGCAGGGGTAGCTGTATCTATGTTAAAGAAAGAAAACCGTGAAAAAGTAAAAAATACGGCAGAAAAAGCAAAAACAAAGATGATTGAAATTGGTGAAAATGCGAAAATCAAAGAAAAAGTGCAAACTGTTACAGATAAAGGACGCGAGCTCGCTGATTTCAATGTAGTGAAAGCGAAAGTAGCAGAAATTAAAAAATTGACGCCGTCTGTTGTAGAAACGTTAAAAGAAACGAAAGAAATTTTTAGTAAGAGAAAAGTTGAGCGAGAAGAAAAGCCAGAAACGATTGAAATTCAAGCTGTATCTCCAAAGGTAGATGAGCTTAAAGCAGAAGAAGAGCCGGTAGTTGCTGAAGATGGCGGTATGAAAGAAGCGCGTGAATTATTTATGAAAGACTCAAATGCAGAGGAAAAAAAAACTGAAGCGTACATTGAGTTAAAGCAGGATAAAGAAGAGAAGAAAAGCGTTTAAACATATATGAGAAAAATTTTAGAAAAGGTGAGAAGAAATCGCACTTATTCGTTTGGAAAAGATTTATATGACCGGACAATGCGCGATGATGTAGCGGGCTTGGCAGCACAGCTCGCTTATTTCTTCTTGCTTGCAATTTTTCCTGGGCTCGTTTTCTTAATTACGCTTCTTGGATTTATTCCCATTCAAACAGAGGATGTGCTTAGTTTATTAGAGGTTTATGTACCAGATGATGCGATGAACTTAATTGAAGTAAACGTAGATAAAGTTGTAAATCAGCAAAATGGTGGTTTATTATCATTCGGTTTACTATCGATGTTATGGTTTGCTTCAAACGGGGTGAATGCGGTTATGAACGCTTTTAACCGCGCCTATGATGTGAAAGAAACACGATCTTTTATTAAAACAAGAGCGTTATCAATTGTGTTTACATTAGCTATTATTTTTATGATTGTCTTTGCTTTAATTGTCCCGGTATTCGGACAAGTTATTGGAGCAGCGGTGTTTAAAGCGCTCGGTTTATCAGATAGTTTTTCTTACGTGTGGAGTATTACACGGTTAGTAGCGAGTTTCTTCGTACTATTTGCCTTGTTTAGTTTTTTATATACGTTTGCACCAGATCGGAAATTAAAAAGAAGAGAAGTCATTTCAGGAGCGTTATTTGCTACTGTAGGATGGATTGTGGTATCGTACTCATTTGCTTATTATGTAGATAAGTTTGCGAATTACGCCAATACATATGGTGGTCTCGGTGGTATCATTATTTTAATGTTATGGTTTTATTTAACAGGGTGGGTAATTTTACTTGGCGGTGAAATTAATGGTTTACTCCATCATTATAGAACGGGTGACAATAATTCCCGTAATGAATAATGAGCTCTTGTTCCATAATAAAAAGGAACAGGGGGGATATTTCATGAGTAATAATAAAAAGAACCACAATAATAAAAATAACAAACAAAAGAGCAGTTCGCATCCAAAGCATAAGACGAGTAGTAGTGCGAACGGTCACAATAGCTACCATTAAAAAAAACGGGTCCTTTATCAGGGACCCGTTACTTATTTCCTTTTAATAATCGTAAGCCATTCAAAATTACAAGAATGGTACTTCCTTCATGTCCAATAACACCGAATGGAAGGGCTAAAAACTGCAAGAAGTTAGAACAAATCAGCATCGCAATGACAGCTAAAGAGAAGATAACGTTTTGCTTCACAATACGGTTCATTCTTTTTGATAAACGGATTGCTTGAGAGAGACGAGATAATTCGTTCTTCATAAGAACAACGTCTGCAGTCTCTAATGCTACGTCTGTTCCTTCACCCATTGCAACACCAATACTAGCAGTAGCGAGTGCAGGTGCATCGTTTATACCATCTCCAACCATGGCGACTATGCCATACTTTTCTTTTAACTGCTTTATCGTTTCAACTTTTGTTTCCGGTAAACATGATGCGTAATATTCTTTTATATTACTTTCATTG
Organism: Bacillus sp. NP247; assembly: GCF_018966865.1. NCBI lineage: Bacteria > Bacillati > Bacillota > Bacilli > Caryophanales > Bacillaceae > Bacillus > Bacillus sp. NP247. The sequence goes on from NZ_CP076653.1 coordinate 3,128,415, forward strand.
GCAATTGCTTTTGCTGTTTCTTCATTATCACCAGTAATCATGATTGCTTTGACACCAATGCTTTGTAAATCACGAATAGCAGCTATTGTTTCTTGGCGAAGGGTATCTTTTAAAGCGATCAGTCCAAGAATACCATCCTCATCACTAATATAAACGACAGTTTTCCCCTCTTTTTCAAGTGAGGCAGAAATGCCATTATGAAATGTTTTTGTTTCTTCCCCGATAAAATCAGCTTTACCAATTTTATAAGCTTTGTTTTCTAATATTCCTTTTAATCCAAAACCAGTTACATCTTCAACGTTTTCTGGTTTTTTTATCGTAATGTCGTAAGCATGTTTTGCATATTTAACAATCGATTCTGCTAAAGGATGTGTAGAGTGACTTTCAATGGCTGCTGTAATAGAAAGCAATTCACTTTCTGCTATGCCTTCTCGAGCATATACATCTGTTACAGTAGGTTTTCCTTGTGTTAATGTTCCTGTTTTATCAAAGGCAATCGCCTTTACTGAAGCTAGACGTTCTAAATGAATACCACCTTTAAAGAGAATACCGTTTCTCGCTCCATTTGAAATTGCTGATAAAGTTGCCGGTGTAATGGCTGCAACTAGCGCACAAGGAGAAGCGACTACAAGTAAGATCATAGCGCGATAAAACGTTTCATTCCAACTCCAATCAAGTAAGAAATGAGGAACAAACATCATAAGCGCAACAACAAGGAGTACACCTTTTACGTATGTTCCTTCAAATTTTTCGATGAATAGTTGTGATGGTGATTTTTCGCTTTGTGCACTTTGAACGAGACGAATAATCTTTTGGAATAATGTTTGATCGCTCGGCTTCGTAATTTTAACTTCAATAGCACCACGTAAATTTACAGTGCCGGCAAATACTTCATCGCCGAATTTTTTCTCATTCGGAATAGGTTCTCCTGTAATAGCAGCTTCATCAATATTTGTTTCACCAGTATGAATTGTGCCATCAGAAGGAACACGCTCACCTGGCTTAATTAAAATAATATCGTTAATTTGTAATTGTCCAACTGGAACACGTTCCTCGGTTCCGTTTGAAATACGTAATGCTTCTTCAGGTTGTAGATCAAGAAGAGCTGAAATTTCTTTTTGGCTTTTACTTAATGTATAAGATTCCATTGCTCCGCTTAATGCAAAGATGAAGATTAAAATAGCACCTTCTGCCCAGTAACCGATAACTGCGGCACCGATAGCTGCAAAAATCATGAGCATTTCAACATTTAGCTCTTTCTCTTCAATTGTGTCTTCAATACCTTCTTTCGCTTTTGCAAATCCTCCAATTACATAGGCAAGGATATAGAAAGTAATACCTGCACTTATTGCATCATTTTTTGTGAATAACCAACCAGCTAAAATAAAAATACCAGATGCGATTGCAAATATAAGTTCATAATGTTTCTTTAATGTATCCCATAAAGAGGGATGAGAAATATCTTTTTGTGCTTGTAATGTTTTTACTTCTGCGTTCATTAATACTCGCTCCTTCCGAATTCTTATTGAGAAAAAGAATCAAAATCGAAACCCCTATAAAACGACGAAAGCTGCCATCCATAATGGATAGCAGCATTTCTGTTAAATCTGATTTTAATAGTTATTAGGTTGTAATTATTCTATAGTATAGCATATGTTTTTCTTAGATGATATGTTTTTGTTTTAGTATAAAGTGAAACTTTAATTAGTGGGAGTTTTGTTCATCCCACACTAATTATTAGCCCTCACCAATCGGGCTTTTACTGCCCAGCAAATAGCGGGATAAACTGAAAACTTGTGTTTTCGCATTTCCTTTGGTATATATGAATATTGTTCATAAAAAGGTCGGAAAGGAAGACATCAAGTTGAAGACAGAGAAATTTTTTACCCATCCGATTGGCGTGTTTATTGCTGCAATAGTAGCAACATTTTTATGGGGAAGCGCATTTCCCTTTATTAAATTAAGCTATGCTGAACTTGGAATTCAGCCACAAGAAGTCGGGGAACAAATATTATTTGCTGGCTATCGCTTTTTCTTATCTGGTGTAATGCTCTTATTATTTTTTAAAGCGTTAGGAAAAGATATGAAGTTCAAAAAAGGAACAGGAAAGCAGTTAGTTCAAATTGGATTGTTTCAAACTTTTCTTCAATATATATGTTTTTATATTGGAATGAGTTACAGCTCAGGAATTGAAGGAGCGATTATTTCAGGAACATCATCATTCTTTCAAATTTTACTCGCACACTTTTTATATAAAGATGATGCTCTAAATAGGAGAAAAGTAATTGGAGTAGCTATCGGCTTTTGCGGTGTGATTTTAGTGAATGTACCGAGTGATGGAAGTTTATCATTTCATTTTGGAATAGGTAGCTTATTACTTCTTGGGGCAGCGATGATGTATTCATATGGAAACATATTAGCGAAAGAAGGTAGTAAAACATTAGATATTGGGTATATGACAGCATATCAGATGATTTTCGGATCAATTGGGTTGCTATGTATAGGTGCATTTCAAGTTGGAATGATGCCATTCGCATTTAATCTACATGCAATACTTATGCTCATATATTTATCGTTCTTATCAGCAGCGGGATTCTGTATATGGAATACAATTATGAAGTATAACAAAGTAGGGAAAGTCTCGATGTATATGTTCTTTATACCAGTGTTTGGTGTGCTACTATCAAGCCTAATTTTAGGGGAAGCAATTCATTCCTTTGTATTATTTGGTTTAGCATGTGTCGCAGCGGGAATTATTGTAGTAAATCGTAACCCGGTTAAAAAGAAAGTTGAGCAAGAAAAACAAGTAGCATAGAGAACAGAAAAACGATTAAAATGGAAGAACAGTATTGTTCTTTTTTTTTACATAGAAAAAGGAGAACGTGCTATATGTAACGAAAAAAAGATAGAAAAAGCATTTATTGAGGAGAACATATTATGAATGTACTTTACATTGTGTTAGTCGGGCAAATTATTCTTTTTGTAATGGGAGCAATTTATGCAATAGGACAGACGAAGAGAACGAGAAATAATATGCCGTTACCTTTAGCGGTTCGTCTTATTCTTAGTTTTTCTTTAACAGGAAGTGCAAGTTGGATATGGTTACAAGATCCATCGGTTGAGTACAGTACGTGGGTTGCACTCGGTATGACTTTATCAACTGTAGGGGATTTATTTATGGCAGGATTAATTCCAATTGGTCATCGATTAATTGGAGGAATGGTTACTTTCGCTCTTGCGCATTGTTTCTATGTGAAAGCATTTTTACAAACAGGTATTTCATGGAATGGTTTTTGGATCGGTTTACTCGTATACGGACTCTTTCTAATTATAGGGTGGTTTTTCTTTATTCGAAATGAAAAACAAGACAAACTTTTTACAATAGGCGCTTTAATTTACGGTTTGTGGGTTGGAGGAATGGCATGTTTTGCATTCGCCTTATATTACGAGAATATAGGAATATGGTGGATACCAGCACTTGGTGGTTTACTGTTTGTGATTTCTGATTTTATTATAGGCGTGACAGATATCGGAGGGCGCAAACTGAAGTATGAACCACTTTGGATTTGGTTTACATATGTCGCAGCGCAGATGTGTATTGTATATGTAGGATTATAAAAAGATACTCTCAAAAATAGTTGATAGCCTATTTTGAGAGTATCTTTTTTATTGCTATGCTATTATATTTGTTTGTTTAATTTGTGCAGTATTTTATACTTTCTAAGTATGGATTTCATAAGGGGAATCCTGCTTGATAGATGGGAAATATAGTATATGAAAATAATGAATTTATAGGGATTATTATTTTTATATTTGTAATATTCTAATGTTATAATTCAGAATTTTGTGGAAATTAACTAGTCGGAGTACTTATAATAAAAATAAAAAGATGGTGGAATGATGCAAAAGAAAAAACGTTTGCGTGAATTCTTTGAAATAATTGCAATTGCATGTTTATTGGTGTTTTTGGCAAAAATCTTTTTGTTTTTTCCTACGACTGTAAAAGGAGCGTCGATGAGGCCGACGTTACAAGATGGAGATAAAGTAATTATTAATAAACTTGCAAAGAGATTTGAAAGTTATGAGAGAGAGGATATTATTGTCGTGAAGACAGATAATTTCTACGTGAAGAGAGTTATTGGATTGCCAGGAGATGTAATTGAGATGAAGAATGATCAATTATATGTTAATCATCAAGTGAAAAACGAAGAGTATTTAAAGAATAATAAAAAACAGGCAGAAAAATTACTTATCAATTTAACTGAAGATTTTGGACCGATTACAGTTCCTAAAAATAAAATTTTTGTGATGGGAGATAATCGTTTAGTTAGTAGGGATAGTAGGAACGGCTTAGGATTTATTGATCGAACAGAAGTATTAGGAAAGCTCATGGCGATATATTATCCATTTGAACATGTGAAAATTGCAAATTAGAAATAAGAAAAACCAAGCGAATTAGTTGCTTGGTTTTTCTTATTTAAACAGTTGGTGTTTTATTTATTGTTTCTTGTGAAGCAATATGTTCATTATTTTGGTCGATATTTAACATGAATTTTCGTTGTAACAATTGCAATTTAAAGAGTGTTAAAGGATCATGATAAGTTTCTGGGTTCGTTCTTAGCTTTGTTAAAGTTTGCTCATCTTCTTGTATTTCAAGTTGGGCTGCTTCTACAGTTTGTTTCAATATGCTAAGAGGGTCCTTAAAGAACATCATGATATCACGTTCTAGCGCACCTTCAAATACTTCAAATTGAAGGAAGAATTGTTTTGAAATCATCTGAGCAACTTCTGTATAATCTTCTGTTTCAATATATTGTTTATATTTATTTGATAGCATAGATTGATTTTTTTGCATATTACCGAATAATTTCCCTGCACTCTTTAAGAAAAATTGTGTCGGTGTAAAGCGTAATAAAATATTGATGTTAGCTACTGTAATTCTATTCGTCATTCTTGCAACATCTCTATCCCAGTCGTCTAGTAATTTGAAATCACAAGGAAGTTTAATACGCTCTTCCTCATAGAGTTTATTAAAGGTATCGCCCATTTCATCTAAATAAGCCTGAGCTTGAATGAATTCATTATGAGCAGTTTCAATCCATTCTTGAATAGACCCAGTAAATTTAGGAAGAAGCACTTGTTGTACATGTTTTTGAATTCTTTCATTCATTGCTACATTTAGTTCTTCATGGACCAATTTGAAATCACTATCTTCTTGAACAAGATCAGAGCAACTCTGCAACAATTCAGGAATTTGAGAATGTATATCCTGCGTAATCTCTTCTTTCGTTAAGAGATAAGATTCTGTAATAGAACGAATTTTATCTTTTTGAATGGCAGTAAGATTATTAATAAAACCATCAAGTTTTACTAAAATATGTTTATTCCAGCGGACGGATTTCACTAACGTATTTTCTAATTCCACACGTTCATTTACAAGGTATGCAATTGTTTTTTGGATAAACCATAATAATTTTTCAATGCGTTCTTTTTCCACGTTACGCTGAGTAAGGTTAGAAAGAATAGAGTCTGTTACGTTACCTAGCTGTTCACTACTCTCTTGTGAAGGAGAGTAAGGGGAAAATTGTGCTTCTGGGAAATGTACGAGTATTTTCTTTTTAATGCTGTTCGTGATATTTTCACTAGTATTCGTATCAATTGTTTGTAAGACGAATTGAATTTGTAAATTTGGTACTTGCTTACGAATATATAATAATGTATCGAGCTCTTCATCATGTAATGGTGAAGCTGAGTTTAGTACATAGATGAGACTATCTGCTGCCTGTAAGTATTCAAAGTGAGAGCTGTTTTTGTCAAGTTGTCCATGCACAGTAGGTGTGACAAGGAATGAAAACTTATTTTTTCGTAAAAATCTACTTGGCAATTTAACCTCAATACATTTTCTTTCTAGTTCTGACTGAGAAGGTACCGCTAGTATGTTATGAAGTTCGTCAAAGTTTGGTATATTTCGTATATCTAGCTCTGTAAGCTCAGTTATTTCAGTTTGACTATTATCTTTAAATGTAATTGAAGTTGTTATAGCCTCATTTAATATATTTTCTCCTAGTATAGAGTTAATAAAGGCTGATTTATCATAATCGCTAGCTCCTGCTACTAGAAGTTGTGTAACAGTTAAATCGTATAACTCACGAACAAGTAGTGTGAATTGATGACCTAAATCTACATCATTCTTCTCAGCCCATACAGCAATCGTTTCAAATAATGCTGATACGTCTGCCATAGCAACATTTGCATGAGCTGATGCATTTGAAAGTAAGGCACATGCGCTTTTTACGAGTAATGATTCTAGAGTTGTCGGTGAAACTTCATTCCATGCTAATACTGCTGCGGAGACAAGTAAAGAATCTTCCGCTCTCATTAAACTAAACCAATTTGTTAATAAATCTGGTACAAGTCCTTGTAATTCATGCATGAAATGTTGTCCAGTAATCAATTCGAAGTACGTCTCTTGATAGCGAGTAGAAATTTCATTCCAATCGTCATTAGCATCTACTTCAATATGTAAGAATAGGTGATTTATTGTTTGAATCCAAGGTAGATGGAATGATTCATTTTCATAGCTGTTCCAAAGTGAAATAACAAGTCCTTTAAATTGAACTTGATCAATTGTATATAAGGCTTTTAAAGATTCATAGAAATACTCAGGTTTAATTTTTTTAGTAAAGCCTCTGTTCACATAATTGATTAAAGTATCGAACCAGTGTAATGACTTTGTTCGAATTCCTTCTTGAACAGCGAGTTCAATAGCATTATTCCAATCTTCTTGTTTTTCATAGAACGATCGAGCGATTGCAGTAATATTTGGATAGTCTGGTTGAAATGCAACAGCTTCGCTAATCGTCTTAAATGCTAGTCCTAAACGATTTTGCTCTATATAAAGAGAAAGAAGTTGTAGGGAAACTTCCATCGTAAGAGTTGTATCTTCTGTTTGGATAGATGTATAAATTTCTTCTGCTTTTGGCAAGAAATCTAATTCGAAATAAGCATCTGCAATATTCTTCATAGCCCAGAGAGCAAGTTCATTATTTACTTTCTCCCATTTGAATATAGCGGCTTCAAAGTCGTTAGTTTGAAAATAAACTTCACCTTGTGCGAAGCGAATATTAGATATGTTGGAGAATTCATTTTTGGATTCATTTATATATGCTTCACCGAGTACTTCCGCTACCGGAATGGAAGAGTCTTCTGTTAAAAATGTTTTATAGTAAATCTTTTGGATAAATTGTTTTTCAATGGTCATGTTCGTTCCCCCTGTATAATTTAGAAAAATGATGTTGTATGTAAAAGGGTGCATGTTACTCTAATAGGTAGAAGTTGCATTATATAGACCAAACTATGTTTTTGCTAGATATATCATTTTTCCTGAGAGTTAAACCGTTGCAAAAATTAACTTTCCTTTATTGTAACAAAAAAATAAGCCTATGAATTTTTATTTTTTATCTCGCTATTTATAGGCAGTAAGACTCCTACTCCAAAATTTAGTAAATGCAAGGAAGTTAAGTGGCGGCCCTGCTACCTGTAAAATCCCGATTGGTTCAGGCTAATAATCAGTGAGGATGGATAAAAAAACCACTGATTAAATCTCTGTTTAAGGAATGGAATAGAAGTAGAGTTCATTATAAAAACAATGTATAGTGAATATGTATACCATGTTTGTCTTAAAGATAGAATGGGCACAATATGGAATAACGATCGTGCATAGGATGTGTCTTCCGAATGGAACAACATATTGGCGAGTTAATCGCACATTATGGTTATTTTGGAATTATTATAGCTTTAGCTGGCGGGATTGTTGGATTGCCTATACCGGATGAGTTTTTGTTGACTTTTATTGGCTATAACATTTCAAAAGGAGTTATGTCCGGAACAGCTGCTTTTTTAAGTGGAATGGCAGGTGCAATGCTTGGCATTACATTAAGTTACATATTAGGTTTAAAACTTGGGCTCCCTGTTTTAAAAAAATATGGTCCGAAAGTTAGAATTAAGGAACATCATATTGAAAAAACACATATTTTATTTGAAAAATACGGTCCATTTCTTTTAATGATTGGTTACTTTATACCGGGAGTACGTCATTTAACAGCATATTTTGCGGGAGTCTCAAATTTAACATTTTGGCGTTTTTGCTTGTACGCTTACGGTGGTGCGCTCATTTGGATAAGTGTTTTTATCGGACTTGGCTGGAAGTTAGGAGAGAAGTGGCGATTTGTTGAGTATAGTTTACATCATTATGGAATATGGATTTTAATCATTTCAGCAGTTGTTACATGCATTGTATGGTTTTACATAAAGAAAAAGAAAAACCGCTAATAGCGGTTTTTTTAGCTGAAAGCAATAAATAGTACACCAGCTGTAATAAAGACTACACCGATACCAGTCATAAAGTTTAACTTTTCACCGAGTATAATCATCGCAAGAATAATAGAAAATACTACACTTAATTTATCGATAGGAGCTACTTGAGAGACCTTTCCTGTTTTTAAGGCAAGAAAATAAAATAGCCATGACGAAGCACCTGCAACCCCACTTAATGTGATAAATAGCAGTGCTTTTTTATTTAGCAGGACGTCGCCGATATTTTGAAATTTACCTTGTATAATAATAACTCCTATCATAAATAATGCCATAATAATAGAACGAACCGTTGTTGCAACGTTGGCATCGATTCCATCTAAGCCAATCTTTCCAAAAATAGATACGAGGGCAGCAGCAATTGCTGATAATAGTGCGAATAATAGCCATGAACTCATAGTGAAATTCCTCCAATCTTACATTATTATACATGAAAAACATTCTCATGTATAAATAACGAAATAAACCCCCGCCCTATATTTTTAATAAGGTGGGGGTTTATTATACTATTCTGCTATTTCTTCATATAAAAAGTACGTTACATTATAAATATGCTCTACTTCATCATCCGTCATAAATAATAATTCATCACGTTCAATCCCTTTTTTCTTTTCAATAAACTCGATCATGTTTTTTCGTTCTTCTCTTTTCATCAATTTTTATTTCTCCCCTCAATCTGTTTTAATACAGTTTATTTAAGTTACTGCTATTATATAACAGAATCTTTAGAAAGTTCCACCTATTTTATTGTTTTTTTCAGAAGGACTTTTCGACAAAACAAGCCCACCTAAGGGGGCTTGTTTTTATTTTATAGTCGTAAAAACTCGGGCTCGGTCGTACCGGCACTATCGATGTAATAAATTGTGTCGGGATTAATTTTAATTAGTACGTAATTAGGGTCTTCCGCACCGAGTAACCAGCGTTTTAAGCTATTAGTCCAAAATTTGTTTTTTAACGTTTGATCTTCTTCGATGGAAGCTATACCTTCAACTTCAATGTAATCTTCATCTAATTTCTTTCCCTCTCGCCCAAGTAGTACATGTACATTTGGATTCTTTTCGATATCTGTTATCTTTTTTGAATTTCGATCTGTTGCAACATATAGTACAAAATCTTCGTGGAAAAACATCATAAAGGCACCATGTGGTTTATCGTTACGTACAGTAGATAATATACCTGTTCGTTGACCTTGAATAATAGTTGCGATTTTTTCTTTTAAGTGCATGCTTATAACCTCTTTTCAAATTTTTAATTCTTTCTGTCTAAACAAGACAATTTAAATATCTTTCATACTGTTTTCTTCAATTCGATTTTTTAAACGTAATTGTGATGAAATCGGACAAGTTAGGAGAAGAATAATAATAATATTGAGGAGAAATACAGACGATGGAAGGATGGAAAGCATGTTTAATAAAATATTTCTTATAGTAGCGCTTATAGGTGTACCACTTTCTGTACTCGGAAAAACATTGCATTGGCCTCAAACAATTATGTTTGCTGTATATTGCATTACGATTATCGCATTAGCGGGGTTTATGGGGAGAGCAACAGAAAGTTTAGCAATTGTTTCTGGACCTCGGATAGGTGGATTATTAAATGCTACTTTTGGTAATGCGGTTGAACTTATCATTTCAATTTTCGCACTTCAAGCAGGGTTAATTGAAGTTGTGCTAGCTTCATTAACGGGTTCTGTACTTGGGAATTTATTATTAGTAGGAGGACTTTCCTTTTTTATAGGTGGCCTTAAATATAAAAGACAAAGTTTTAATGTGTATGATGCGAGGCATAATTCAGCTTTATTAATATTTGCTGTTGTCGTAGCCTTTGTTATTCCAGAGATTTTTTCAATGAAGATGGATGCTGGAAAGACGTATCAATTAAGTATTGGTGTTTCTATTATCATGATTATTATGTACCTTGCTGCATTGCTATTTAAGTTAGTTACGCACCGTGGTGTATATCAACATAAAAGTGATGAAGTAGCGCATGAGGAAGAGCCAGAGTGGTCCAAAAGTAAAGCGCTACTCATTTTAGCGATAGCAACACTTGCAGTTGCTTATGTGTCAGAGGCCCTCGTACATACTTTTGAAACGGTCGCAAAGTCATTTGGCTGGTCAGAGTTATTTATAGGGGTTATTATCGTTGCAATTGTTGGCAATGCAGCAGAACATGCATCTGCGATTATTATGGCATATAAAAATAAAGTGAATATCGCAGTGGAAATTGCAGTAGGTTCTACATTACAAATCGCTATGTTTGTTGCTCCTGTATTAGTACTTCTTTCGATGCTTTTTGCACAAAAGATGCCTTTAGTATTTACAATACCAGAACTTGTTTCTATGATTACAGCTGTTTTCTTAACCATTGCGATTTCAAATGATGGGGATACAAACTGGTTTGAAGGAGGCACTTTATTAGCGGCGTATGTCATTATGGGAATTGGTTTTTATTTATTATGAAAAATAGGGATAACAATGCTTCAGAGGGAAAACAATAAATACAGATTTATATACCTTTATGTAGGAAGGAGCCAGACAGGTGAAACGAGTATACAGCATATGTCTTTCAACCATGGTCTCGTTTATTTTATTATTTCCTAACAGTAGTTTTGCAAAGACAACGGTAGAAGTAAAAATGCCTTCATCTGTTTTAAATATTTCAAAAGATAATACATTTCCAAATGACGCACAAGATTTACCGCGTTTACAGCCAAGTAAGTTTGCGCAAGAACTATTGAAAACAGCAAATATCAAAATTGAAAACCCTGATTTAATTCGAATGTTTAATGAAACAACAATTTCGAATGCACCGCTTGCGGTAGGATACCGAGCGAAAATTTATTTAGGTCAATGGGCATTAAATTATGAGTCAATAGATACATCGATTAATTGGGAATATAAGCAAGTGAATCGAAATGTATATGATAATCGCGGAGGAGATCGTTTATATCCACTTCGCTATAAACAAGAAACTCAAAAGACAATCGAAGGCGATTTAACAGCGGATATGAAAGATGCTACAGATGTGAAAAAAATGATGCTTTTAAAAGCGCTTGAAAAAGTACAATTGCCACTTTCGTTTAAAACGACCATTGGTTATGGTACAGGACATGAGCGTGTTTATAATATTAGTCCAAGTCAACTCGGATATTTATATGCTTATACGCCAGCAGTAAATGAAAAAGGAAAAGTAACATTTGGAGAAGTGTACCTTGTTTTAAAGGGAAATCAAAAAAGGCTTGTCGTAAAAAATGTTACTTCTCAAGGAATTGGAGCTGCTATTCCAATTCATGATCATTTGTTTTTTAAATTTGTTTCTTCATCGCATTCACAATGAAATAAAAAACGTCAGCCTATAAGCTGACGTTTTTTATTTATAACATAATGTTTGATGTTTTTGATAAGAAATCTTCTTTTGGATAGTAGCTATTTTTTACAAGAACATTTGGTCCAAGACATTTAACAGCAGGACAATGACAACTTAATGATTGTGCTGTTTTTGAAGCGCTCCATTTTTCATATGCTTCTTGTAATGTGTTTGTTTGTATGTTTCCTAGAAGCGGAACATCACCAAAGTCCGTCACAATAATATTTCCATCGAAAATATTTACATTTAAACGAGAACGACCGTCTGGATCATTACGTACAGTTACATTTTTACTTTCATGTAATTTCTTAAATGTAGCTAAATCGCGTTCATCATCACTACATGCATAGAAAGGTAATGTTCCAAATAACATCCATACATTTTCATCACGAATTTCTAATAAATGTTCAATTGCTTTTCGAATTTCGTCTTTTGTTAAAATTTCAAGTGTGCTAGCAAAGTCACTTGGATACATCGGATGCACTTCATGACGTTTACAACCCATTTCTTCAACAATTTGACGATGGATATGTTCGATGTGTGGTAGAGTTCTTTTGTTTAACATCGTTTCGGCTGATACGAGTACACCTGCATCTGATAGAGCTTTACTATTTGTAATCATTCGTTCAAATAATTTTGCGCGTTGTTCATAAGTAGGTTTACGCTCCATCATTGCAAACCCGCCTTCAACGAAGTCATCAATTGTTCCCCAGTTATGTGAAATATGCAATACATCTAAGTAGGGAATAATTTGTTCGTAACGTGCTAAATCTATAGTTAAGTTTGAGTTGATTTGAGTGCGAACGCCTCGTTCATGGGCATATTTTAAGAGTGGTGTTACATAGTTGTCGACGGATTTCTTTGAAAGCATAGGTTCTCCGCCAGTAATACTTAAAGAACGTAAATAAGGAATCTCATCTAATCGTTTTAATAAAAGCTCCATCGGAAGCGGATTTGGATCTTTCGGCTGTAATGTGTAACCAACAGCACAATGCTCGCAACGCATATTGCATAACGTTGTCGTTGTAAACTCAACGTTTGTTAATAGTAGTTTGCCGTACTCTTCAAGGTCCATATACGCTTCCCATGGATCGTAAGAAGGAGTAATCGGCTTCATTTTTTGTGATATCGTCATATGAAATACTCCTTTGACTATTGAAATAACAATTTGTCCATTCTCTATAATAGAAGAATATGTACTTTTTATAAAGTGAAACTTTTTAGCGGAAAAAGAGAGAGGGCTTACATTATAGCGGATGATCTTGACAAAATTGATGAAATTTCATGCCCATAGCAATCATTTTTGCGGTATAATAAAAGCAACTCGAATTAAAAGGAGAGTGCCTTCATGGGAAAAGCAATTCAAGATAAAGATACACAATTAGTATATTTAAAAGAGCGTTTAAATATGTTCATTGAAGTAATTGATACGATTGAACCTGAAGAAGTAGAGTTAGAAGATGTAGATCGTCTTCTTGCGATGTTAGATGAATTAGAATTAAAATGTGAGCAATTTAAAAAAGACGAATAATATATTAAAAAGGCTGCCAATACAAAATTGGTAGCCTTTTTCTGTACGGATAATAGAAGGAATATAGAAAAAAAGGTATAATCAAGTTGTGAAAAATTTCATTAAACCGCAAATAGCGGGATAAATAAAAAGCTGAAGAGCATAACGATGGAATTTTCATTTCATAACGTTTTGGTAGCGTTCACAATTGAGGGGGAAGTAACAATGGAAAAGCTTCAAGAAAGCATGTATCAACTAATTGTTGAAACGTCAACGAACTTACCGAAAGATGTTCGTCGTACAATTCAACAAGCAAAAGAACGAGAAAGTGCAGGAACTCGCTCTGCGATGGCACTTGGCACAATTACGAATAACATTAAAATGGCAGATGATAATATCTCGCCAATTTGCCAAGATACAGGGATGCCAACGTTTAAAATTTATACACCGGTTGGTGTGAATCAATTAAAACTGAAGGAAGCTATCTATAGTGCTCTTGAGCGGGCAACGAAAGATGGTAAACTTCGCCCGAACTCTGTTGATTCTCTTTTTGGAGACAATAGCGGAAACAATTTAGGACCAGGTACACCTGTTATTAAGTTTGAACAATGGGAAAAAGATTACATTGATGCGCGTTTAATTTTAAAGGGCGGGGGCTGTGAGAACAAAAATATTCAATATAGCTTACCTTGTGAAATAGAAGGACTTGGACGAGCTGGGCGTGATTTAGAAGGAATTCGTAAATGCCTTCTTCATGCAGTATATCAAGCGCAAGGGCAAGGGTGTAGCGCAGGGGTAATCGGCGTCGGTATCGGGGGAGACCGCACATCAGGTTACGAATTAGCAAAAAATCAATTATTCCGTACATTAGATGATGTAAATTCAGTTCCAGAATTACAAAAGCTTGAAGAGTATGTATTAGAGAATGCAAATAAGCTAGGCATTGGTACGATGGGATTTGGCGGAGAAACAACTTTATTAGGTTGCAAAATTGGAGTATATAATCGTTTGCCAGCGAGCTTCTACGTATCTGTTGCGTATAATTGTTGGGCATATCGTCGTCTTGGCGTAACAATTCATCCTGAAACAGGTGAAATTATGGATTGGTTATACCAAGAAGGTGAAGATACACTTCAACAAGACGCTGCGCAAGAACAAACAGAGCAGCGTGAAATCGTATTACAAGCTCCAATTACAGAAGAGCAAATTCGTGAACTTCGTGTCGGGGATGTTGTTACAATTAACGGCATGATGTATACAGGTCGTGACGCAATCCATAAACATTTAATGGATAACGACTGTCCAGTAGATTTAAAGGGACAAATTATTTATCACTGTGGTCCAGTTGTAGTGAAAGATGAGAATGACAATTGGCAAATTAAAGCGGCAGGTCCAACGACAAGCATTCGTGAAGAGCCATATCAAGGCGATATTATGAAAAAGTTCGGTATTCGTGCTGTAATTGGTAAAGGCGGGATGGGTGCTAAAACATTAGCAGCTTTAGAAGAACACGGTGGTGTGTACTTAAATGCAATTGGTGGTGCAGCACAATATTATGCTGAATGTATTAAAGAAGTGAAAGATGTTGATTTCTTACAATTCGGTATCCCAGAGGCAATGTGGCATTTACGTATAGATGGTTTTAAAGCAGTTGTAACGATGGATTCTCATGGTAAAAGCCTACATGCTGATGTTGATAAAACATCACTTGAAAAATTGGCGAGCTTTAAAGAAGCTGTATTTAAGTAAAGAGAAGTGCATCTCGAATTATTCGAGGTGCATTTTTTGGTATATATAGAAAAACATGTTCAGCATGAAAGAAAGCAGGAAAACAGAAACTACAGGTACGATTATATATGGAAAGGAGACTATTTATGAAATATAAATGGTTATATATAGGTCTCATTTTTTCAATTATGATGGCACTTGTTCCAGTTTCAACATTTGCTTATACGAATACACCACATAACTGGGGGATCCCACGTCCTAAAAATGAAACGGTGCCAGATGCAGGGAAACTATATACAGAATTACTACAAAAAAATGGTGGGTTTTATTTAGGAGATACGAAGAAAAAAGATATTTATTTAACATTTGATAATGGATACGAAAATGGATATACAGGAAAGATTTTAGATGTATTAAAGGAGAAAAAAGTACCAGCAACTTTCTTTGTGACGGGACATTATATAAAAACACAAAAAGATTTATTATTAAGAATGAAAAATGAAGGACATATTATTGGTAATCATTCTTGGAGTCATCCAGATTTTACAGCAGTAAATGATGCAAAACTTCGTGAAGAATTAACGAGCGTAACGGAAGAGATTAAAAAGGTAACAGGGCAAAAAGAAGTGAAATATGTACGCCCTCCGCGAGGTGTATTTAGCGAAAGAACGTTAGCTGTTACGAAAGAAATGGGATATTATAATGTGTTTTGGTCGCTTGCATTTCTTGATTGGAAAGTAGATCAGCAAAGAGGATGGCAATACGCTCATAATAATGTAATGACTATGATTCATCCAGGATCTGTTTTGTTACTTCATGCAATATCAAAAGATAATGCAGAAGCACTTGCGAAAATCATTGATGATTTGCGCGAGAAAGGGTATCATTTTAAAAGCCTAGATGATTTAGTAAAAAGCAATCAACCGTAAGCATGTATGCTTGCGGTTTTCTCATGCTATAATGATGTGTAAAAAGGATGGGGAAACGTATGTGGAGCGAACATGTTACGTTAGAATATCCGTACCATTTTGAAGAAGTGCTAAAGCGTTTATCTTTTGACCCGTTAAACGTCATTCAATTAGACGAGAAAATAATCTATGTCCCGCTTCTTATAAACGAAGAACAAATTGTTGTTCGTTTGCAAGGGATTGGTACTGTTCAAAATCCACAGTTTTGGATTTCTAGTCAGGCAGGAGATCAAGAGAAAGTAATGAAACGAATGAGGTCCATTTTCCACTGGAATGAGCCGTTTCAAAATATACAAGATCATTTTTTAAACACATCATTACGTCCACTGTTTGAAACATATGCTTATACTCCAATTATATTAGAATTTGATTATTTTGCTTGTCTTCTTCGTTGTATTATTCATCAACAAATAAATTTAAAATTTGCTACGGTGCTAACAGATCAATTTGTAAAACGATATGGGACAGAGAAGAACGGCGTTTTCTTTTTCCCAACACCAGAAAGAGTAGCGAATATTTCAATAGAGGAATTGAGAGAGCAGAAATTTAGTCAGCGAAAAGCTGAATATATAGTAGGATTAGCAAAACATATTGTGGGCGGTAAATTAGATTTAGCAAGGATAGAAAACGAAACAGAAGAAGAAGTATCGGCACAATTGTTACCAATAAGGGGTATTGGAGCATGGACAGTGCAAAACTTTTTAATGTTTGGGCTTGGCCGGAAAAACATGTTTCCGGAAGCAGATATCGGGATTAGGCGTGCACTTCAAGGTATATTTCAATTAGATAATAAGCCTGATGATGCATTTTTAGAAAAAGTGAAACAAGAGTGTGAACCATATTGCAGTTATGCAGCGTTATATTTATGGAAAAGTATAGAGTAGAGGTGTAATAATGATACAAAAGCAACAAGAGAGTAAGTTGGAAGTTGGTCAAACGTTTCCTGTGACAATTAAACGTCTTGGGATTAACGGAGAAGGCGTTGGTTATTTTAAGAGACAAGTTGTTTTCATTCCAGGGGCATTACCAGGAGAAGAAGTTGTTGCTGAAGCAACGAAAATTCAGCGTGGCTTCGCTGAAGCGAAAGTGAAGAAAGTTCGTAAATCATCGCCACATCGCGTGAAAGCACCATGTTCAGTATATGAGGAGTGTGGTGGCTGTCAATTGCAGCATTTAGATTATAAAGAACAATTAAATCAAAAGCGTGATATCGTTGTACAAGCATTCGAAAAGTACATGAATAACAGTCTGGAAGAGAAAATTCGCCCGACGATTGGTATGGAAGATCCATGGCATTATCGTAATAAAAGTCAATTGCAAGTGGGGCGTAAAGACGAAAAGGTTATTACAGGGTTATATAAGCAAAACTCACATCAATTAATTGATATTTCTCATTGCATGATTCAACATAAAGCAACGAATGAAGCAACAAAAGTTGTAAGACGTATATTAGAAAAATTAAATGTTTCTATTTACAATGAGAAAAAACAAAAAGGTTTAGTACGCACAATTGTGACACGTACTGCAGTTCAAACAGGGGAAGTGCAAGTCACACTTATTACAACAAAAGAAGAATTACCAAATAAAGATCAATTTATCGCAGAAGTACAAAAACAAATGCCAAGTGTTAAATCAATTATGCAAAACGTAAACTGGCGTAAAACATCTGTTATTTTCGGTGATAAAACATTTAAATTAGCTGGTAAAGAAGTAATTCAAGAAACACTAGGTGATTTATCATTTGAATTATCAGCACGCGCATTCTTCCAATTAAATCCAGAGCAAACGGTTGTTTTATACGATGAAGCGAAAAAAGCAGCTGCTTTAACAGGAAACGAGAAGATTGTGGATGCGTATTGTGGTGTCGGTACGATTGGACTTTGGCTTGCGAATGATGCAGCGGAAGTACGTGGTATGGATGTAATTCCAGAAGCGATTGAAGATGCAAAGAAAAATGCAAAACGCCACGGATTCACAAATGCAAAGTATGAAGCTGGTAAAGCGGAACAATGGTTACCGAAATGGGTGAAAGAAGGCTGGAGTCCAGATGTCATTGTTGTTGACCCACCGCGTACAGGTTGCGATGATAAATTATTGGAAACAATTTTAAAGGTGAAACCGAAACAAGTTGTTTACGTGTCTTGTAATCCTTCCTCATTAGCACGTGATGTACAAGCATTAATGAAGAGTTATGAAGTGGAGTATGTGCAACCAGTTGATATGTTCCCACATACAGCTCATGTAGAAAATGTAGTGAAGCTTGTTAGAAAGTAAAGTTTATTAATATTCCCTCACGATATGAGGGAATATTTTCTGTGAAGGAGAATACTATGTACAATTATCAATTAACGATTCAGTACGACGGTGCTCGTTATAAAGGATGGCAGCGTCTCGGCAATAACGATAATACGATTCAAGGGAAAATCGAAAGTATAATATCTGAAATGGTCGGAAAAGAAATTGAAATTATCGGCTGTAGTAGAACGGATGCTGGTGTACATGCTTTGAATCAAGTAGCTAACTTTAAGAGTGATGAGAAGTTAGTAGAACATAAAGTGAAAAAGTATTTAAATCAATATTTACCAAATGATATTAGTATTACGAGTGTAGAAGAAGTACCAGATCGTTTCCATGCTCGTTACAATTCTAAAGCAAAAACATATCTTTATAAGATTTGGAATGAAGAGCATACGAACCCATTTATGCGTAAATACAGCATGCACGTGAATAAAAAATTAAATGTGAAAAGCATGAAGAAAGCTGCTCAATATTTAGTTGGTTCACATGACTTTACTGCTTTTTCGAATGCGAAGTCTAAGAAAAAGTCTATGGTTCGAGAAGTATATACACTTGAGGTGTCCGAAGAGGCAGGATTTGTACAAATTAGAATAAGTGGTAACGGATTCCTTCATAACATGGTGCGAAAAATTGTTGGAGCATTAATTGAAGTTGGATTAGGGCAATTAGATGCAGAAGCAATGCCGCAAATTTTAGAGGATAAGCAGAGAAATCAAATTAATTGCCTTGCTGAGGCGAGTGGATTGTACTTGGAGAAGATTGAGTTTTAGAAAAGATATGGATAAGAAAAAAGCACTCATTTGAGTGCTTTTTCTTTTATGCTGATGCAGTAGTCTTATCTTTTCGGAAAATCCCCATTAATCCTCCGATTAATAATAAAACACCTGGTAATAAGTAAACAATAGAATTTGTTAGTTCAAGAAGAGCGTTCTTTCTTCATACGTAGCTTCAAATTCCAAAAAGCAGCAAGCATAATAGCTGCAAAGGAGCCACTAATTGTGCCTAAGAGCTTTGCATGAGGAAAGCTACTCATATCAATGAATAGCATTATACATAGAATGGTAGGGAAAAGACCTAAGTAGTGTAATAACTTCAACTTCTTATCATTACTCATATACATTGCACCTTTCTAGCATGTTATACGTTTATTATAACATATTTTACCATTTTTTTACACTTGGAGAAAGATTCATTTCATATGTGTAAATGCAATTTTTTAATTCGATATTGTAAGTTTTGTCTGCTCAATCCTAAAAATTTTGCGGCTTGTGAGATATTACCTTTATTCTCTTTAAGAATTTGATGGATATATTTCTTTTCCATTTCTTCGATTATATGTTTTAAAGTCTGTGGTGTATCAGTATTGTGACTAGTTAGCGGAGTCCGCATATTGAGTTCCTTTTTTGCTAGTTCGCGAAAGTGCGTTGGCATATGGAACGCTGTAATGATATCTTCATCTTCTATTAAGTTCATGGAACCTTCAATTATATGTTCTAATTCTCTCACATTACCCGGCCAATCGTATTTATAGAAGAAGTTATTTACGTTTAAATCTACATCTTTTACGCTAAGGTCAAATTGGATATTGTATTTTTCAATAAAGTGTTGAACAAGATATGCAATATCTTCTTTTCGTTCCCGTAAAGGTGGAAGACATAAAGTAACAACGCTTAATCTGTAATATAAGTCTTGTCTTAATCGATTGTGTGCTATGGCTTCAAGAGGATCTTCATTAATAGTTGCTATAATACGAACATCAATTTCTTTTTCTTGTGTGCCTCCGATTCTTCGTATTGTTTTTTCTTGTATAGCCCGCAGCAATTTAGCTTGAAGTGTTGGACTTAATGAGTTGATCTCATCTAATAACAAAGTCCCGCCGTTTGCTTCTTCAAATAAACCAGGTTTATCTATTGCTCCTGTAAAAGCACCTCGATTCGTACCAAATAGTAGACTTTCCATTAAGGTTTCTGGTATAGCGGCACAGTTTTGCGAAATAAATGGTTTTGTTGAACGTTGGCTTTCATTATGGATGCTTTGTGCAAATAGTTCTTTACCAGTCCCTGTTTCTCCGATGATAAGTATGGAGGAGGATGTACGTATTACTCTCTTTGCTTCTGCAATGACCGATTGAATAGCTCTAGAATCACCGATTATGTGATCAAAGGTAAACTTAGTGTTTTGTTTTCGAGAAAGGTTCGTTTTCATTGTTTGTTTTAAATGACTAATCTCTTTTGAAATTTCAATAGCGCCTTTAATTTTTCCATTTTCTATTATAGGAAAAGTATCGTTAATCGTCGTAATCTCTTGTCCTTTATTGTTAAAATACGTTTGTTTTATATTTCTGTTTGTTTTTCCAAGTTTTAATGCCTCTATAAGAGTACTATTTTTATTTTCTTCAAATGCAAATACTTCTAAAGGATTTTTATCTAGCACATCTAAGCGATCCATTGATTCAATGTCCATCATTTTGCGGTTATAGATAATCGTTTTACTTTCCTCATTAATAATATGAATCCCAATATCTAGTTCATTGAGTAAAGTTTCATATAGCATATTCATTTCAATAATCTTTTTAAAATTGATTTCTTTTGTATGCATGTATTATCTTCTCCTCGTTATACCCTATGAAGACTGACTTTTTATAATTTTATTAAAATTCTCATAAAATCGCAAAATTTTTTTGCTATTTTCTCTTAAAACTTTTCAAATGATAGAAAAATTTTGCGATTATGTAGATTTTTTTCGTGAAAAAGCCCAATTTTACATAGGTGTTGAGGTTGGTACGTATTTTGCATGAATAGTAGTTGAGAACTCTAAATTTAAAGAGTAGGGGGATTATGAATCTTTATAGGTTATGCAACGCTTCAGTGTCAATTAATAAGAGGGAGGAATTTATAAAGTGAAGATGGTTATAGAAGGTGTGTATAGTCCTTGTTACGGGAAAGTAGAGAAATTATTTGTTACTGAAAGTTCTTACGTATATGAGTGGGAAAAATTAGCGTTAATTGAAACAATAGATAAGAAGCAAGTGGAAATTAAAGTGGGAATCAGTGGTTATATCGAATCATTAGAAGTGGTAGAAGGACAAGCTATCGCTGATCAAAAACTATTAATAACAGTGAGGGATGACCTTTTAATAACAGGTAGTGATTAATATAAGTAATATATATTTTTGCTCTTTTAAATAATTATTTTTACTATGAATAATCTTTAAAACGCTTACATCGAATGGGTTTGCAAAGTGAAAAGGGGGGAGTTATATGATGGATCAAAACCAAGGATTAAAAAGAGAATTGAAAAGTCGGCACATATTTATGATTGCACTCGGAGGGGTTATTGGTACTGGGCTTTTTTTAGGATCCAGTTATACAATTCATGAAGCTGGACCTGGAGGAGCGATTGCAGCGTATCTTGTCGGTGGATTTGTTATGTATTTAACGATGCTCTGTCTTGGAGAGTTAGCGGTTGCGATGCCTGATGCAGGATCGTATCAAACATATGCTACAAAACATATTTCACCTGCAGCGGGTTATGTAGTGGGATGGATGTCGTGGCTAAACTGGACGGCTACGATAGGAATTGAATTAATTGCAGTTAGTATATTAATGAAACGTTGGTTTCCAGATGTATCATCATGGATTTGGTGTGTAGTGTTTGCCGTATTGCTCTTTGTTATTAATGCGTTATCTTCAAGAAGTTTTGCGGAGGTTGAATTCTGGTTTGCAAGTATTAAAGTAATTACAATTATTGCATTTATCATTTTAGGTGGGGCAGCAATGTTTGGTTTTCTAGATATGAAAGGAAATGAACCAGCACCGATGTTTTCTAGCTTTACTGATTATGGTGGATTGTTTCCAAATGGATTATCAGCAATTTTAATTACGATGATTGCAGTTAATTTTTCCTTCCAAGGAACAGAACTAGTTGGTATTGCAGCTGGTGAGAGTGAAAATCCAGAGAAAACGATCCCGAAGGCAATTAATAATACAGTTTGGCGCATACTTGTTTTCTTTGTACTATCTATTTTTATTCTTGCGGGACTATTTCCTTGGCAGCAAGCAGGCGTGATAGAAAGTCCATTCGTAGTTGTATTTGATAAAATTGGTATTCCTTATGCGGCTGATATTATAAATTTCGTTATTATTACAGCGGTACTATCAGTTGCGAATTCAGGATTATATGCAACTTCCCGTATGCTATGGTCGATGTCTAATCAAGGAATGATTAGCCCGATTTTTAGTAAGTTATCTAAAAACGGTGTTCCTATTTACGCATTGATTGTAAGTACAATTGTAGGTTGTCTCTCATTACTATCAGGTATTTATGCGGAAGATACAGTTTATTTATGGCTTCTTTCAATTGCAGGGTTTGGAGCGATATTAGTTTGGGCATCGATCGCTCTATCTAATCTATTAGCTAGAAGGACATACGTGAAGCAAGGTGGGGATATTAAAGACTTGAAATTTAAAACGCCATTGTATCCATTCGTACCACTGCTTGCTTTAGTATTAAATTTAACAGTAATTGTAGCTATGGCTTTTATTCCAGAGCAAAGAATGGCATTGTATTGTGGTATTCCATTTATGATTATTTGTTTACTGTTTTATCGCGCTACAAAAAATAAGAGAAGCAAAATAGAATATGTTGAAAAGGTAAATACAACAGAAGCAGAAAGCTTATAACTATATTCGAAACTTATGCTGAATTTAGAGACTGTATAATTGTAAACAGTCTCTTTTTTTGTGAAAATAAAGCCGGAAACATACTACGTATGCAAAGGGGAATTAGTGATGAATCCAGAAGTTTCGCAGTTGTTAAAACAAATAGATTCAAGGAGAGAAGAATTACTAGAACTTACAAAAACATTAATTCGTTTTGAAACACCTGCACCACCGGCGAGAAATACAAATGAGGCGCAAGAATTTGTTGCAGAATTTTTAAGAAAACGAAATTTTAGTATTGATAAATGGGATGTGTATCCTAATGACCCGAACGTTGTCGGGGTAAAAAAAGGGACGGAAAGTGAGTTATATAAAAGTCTTATTATTAATGGCCATATGGATGTAGCTGAAGTATCGGTAGATGAGGCGTGGGAAACAAATCCGTTTGAGCCGTTTATAAAAGATGGTTGGTTAGTTGGGAGAGGCGCGGCAGATATGAAAGGTGGACTAGCTGGAGCCTTATTTGCAATTCAGCTTTTAGAAGAAGCGGGAATTGAATTGCCAGGTGACTTAATGTTTCAATCGGTAATTGGAGAAGAAGTGGGAGAAGCCGGAACACTTCAATGTTGTAAGCGTGGATATGATGCTGATTTTGCAGTCGTAGTGGATACAAGCAATTTACATATGCAAGGACAGGGCGGTGTAATTACTGGATGGATTACTGTGAAAAGCCCGCAAACGTTTCATGATGCAACACGTAGACAAATGATCCATGCTGGAGGACGTCTGTTTGGAGCGAGTGCGATTGAAAAAATGATGAAAATCGTGCAAAGTTTACAAGAATTAGAGCGTCATTGGGCAGTCATGAAAACATATGAAGGCTATCCATCTGGAACAACAACAATTAATCCTGCTGTCATTGAAGGAGGGCGTCATGCAGCATTTATTGCTATGGATAACGGTACACTTTTATCCGAATGAAACACATGAACAAATAATAAAAGAAATTGAAGAGTATATTGGGAAAGTAGCGGCTGCCGATCCATGGTTAAGTGAAAACCCACCACAATTTAAGTGGGGCGGAGAATCAATGATTGTGGATCGTGGCGAAATTTTCCCTTCTTTAGAAATAGATAGTGAACATGCAGCTGTAAAAACTCTTAGCTCCGTACACGAATCAATTATATCTAAAAATGCAATTTTAGATATGTCTGCAACGGTAACAGATGGTGGTTGGTTTAGTGAATTTCATATTCCGGCTGTTATTTACGGACCAGGTACATTAGAAGAAGCTCATTCAATAAATGAGAAAGTTGAAGTAGAACAGTTAATTGAATTTACAAAAGTAATAACAGCATTTATATATGAATGGTGTCATACAAAAAAATAGATTATTATGTCGAAATCATGCAGGTATGTACTTGTACGATTTTTTAGTGAACTATTTCAGAGTTGAACATAAACAACAACTGAAATAGTTCTTTATTCCGCTATTCGCCGGGCAGTAAGCCCCCCACCTCAAAATTCAGGGAAAGCAAAGAAGTTAGGTGGGAGTCGTGCTGCCCATAAAAGCCTTCACTTTATTTTTCTATGTTTTTCGTTTTATTTCAATTAATTTCTCTTTCGCTAATTCAACAGCAATTGCATCATCTAAATAGCCAATTGGAAAAAGATAATCGGGGATAATGTCTGTTGATAAAATGAAATATAGTAAGGCCCCCCCAATAACTGCACGTTCTTCGTTTGAAATGGTTTCTGTACAAAATTGTTGATACATATCTGTTAATTGTTCAATAAAAGGACCAGCGCTATCAATTTGTTCTAATTTACTTGCGAAACTTTCGTGAATACGTTTTTCACCTTCTGTTGTTTGAGCATAGCGTTCATAGTTTTCAAGTTCTTGTTTTACGCGCGTTGTTGTGTAGTCGAAATCAAATAAGTTAGAGGATTGCAGAGTTTGCTGAATTGTATCAAGAGATGTGTACATATCCGTCTTTTCTTTATTGGTGTGAGGAGAATCAGGATACATCGCATCAAATAACAATTGTGGTGGAACTTGTAGACATTCTGCAAATTTTTGTAGATGTTTTTGTTTTGGCGGTTGTTTGCCATTCATAATTCTTGAGATCGTTGCGGGATCAATATTTGTAAGCATTCCTAATTGGCGCATGGATAAAGCACGTTCTTTTAAAAGTTTTTTTATTAATGTACTAAGCCGCTCATTTGAATTTTCTTTAGGCATAATGAAGGCACTCCTTTTTTATTGTTGAAAAAATGTTGAGCATTTATTACAAGTATATGAAATAGACAGGCACAGTTGCTCAACATTTTCATAATATGCATGGAAAAGTGAGAAAAAGGGGTGAATGTTGATGAGTACGGCAGGTCTATTTTCAATTTTTTTAATCGGAATTGCTTCTAATTTAGATAATGCAGGTGTTGGGATTGCATATGGCATTCGTAAAATTCGGATTTCGTGGTTTAACAATTTTATCATCGCATTTTTTGGGTTTTTATTTACTTTACTAGCTGGTTTTTTTGGGAACTGGATTGCGGTATTTATTTCAGAGTTTACAGCAAACCTGATCGGAGCAATCGTTTTAGGAATAATCGGGGTGTTTATTTTATGTCAGCCTTTCTTGAGTCAAAGAGATACTGCAGGCACTGAAGATGGTAATGTACTTATGGGAATTTTACGTGATCCAGAAAAAGCAGATTTTGATGGCTCTAAAACAATTGGTTTTTCTGAAGCAATTGTTTTAGGGGTTGCATTGTCTATTAATAATATTGCGGGTGGGTTTGATGCTGGAGTAACAAATTTAAATCTTTGGCTTACGGCATGCATTTCTGGGGTGTTTAGTTTTATTTGTATTAGTGGTTTTGCGTATGTAGGAAAAAGATTTTTAGCTGAATACTTAGGGAAATGGGCAACTATAATTGCAGGTGTGTTATTAATTCTAATTGGAATTGATCAATTGTTGTAAGAAGGATAAAGAAAACAGTATTCGAGTATTTCCTTGGAAATACACTAAGAAATTGCATATATCGACGTGAAATCATTTTAAGGTAATGAAAAATTGTGAGTATTATCCAAATTTCGTGTGTAAAAAGGTTTGAAAAAGTAAAAGCACCTGTATAGGTGCTTTTTAGCGTATATCTTCAATTAGTTGTGCACATTCTTCATCATGCATACTGTACTCACTTAAAACTTGAATACAAAGCCATTTCAGTTCTTCAATACTATGCTCAAGTTCTTCGGGAAGTACATGGTAAATGTCTTCAAGTCCCATTCCGAAATGAATAAGTTCTAGTACTTGATCATCGATGTTCCGATCCATTAATAGTTCAAGCACTTCTAAATTGAATATGTATCGGTGAGCTTCATCGAGTGAAACAACTTTTAGTTTCAAACTTTCTACAATACTCAATATGAAAAGAAGAATTGTTTTTTCGAGAACAGGTTGTTTCTCCATTTGAAATATGAGTTTCATCTTTTACACCTCCACATACAGCGCTAGGTTGTACTATATTATTCAGGAGGGGGGAGCAAATATGCATAATAAAGAGAACTTTTATTACTGTTTTTTTGAATTGTGTTGAAGCCTAGTAGAACGATTTTTTTGTGAAATAAAAAATCCTGCCAATATAGCAGGATAACTTCTAAATTAAAACATACTCCAACCTTCTTGGGCAGAAAGTAATTCAAGAATTTTAAAACCAGCGATACTATTTCCGTTTGCATCTAAAGCCGGTCCGAAAATACCGATTCCCATTTCGCCTTTTACGCAGCCGAAAATGCCGCCCGCGACACCACTTTTTGCAGGGATTCCAACACGAATTGCAAATTCACCAGATTCATTATACATCCCGCAAGTAACCATAAATGTTTTACAAATTTTCGTAATATGTTTAGGGATGATCTGTTTCTTTTTATATGGATCATATCCATCCATTGCAAAAATTAAGCCAATACGTGCTAAATCGATACAGTTTACTTCAACTGCACATTGACGAGTGTATAAATCCATAAGTTCTTCAATATCACAATCGATAATTCCATTTTGTTTCATATAATAACAAAGTGAACGGTTTAAGTAAGCAGTCTCTAATTCTGAATTAGCAACTGTAGAAGAATAATTAATAGTAGGATTATCTGTTATTTCACGTACAAAATGAAGAATATGCTCCATTTTCTCTTCGTTATCTTTTCCTGCTAACATGCTTGTAATAGCTAGTGCTCCTGCATTAATCATTGGATTAAGAGGTTTGGAAGGACTTGTCGTTTCTAACTTAATAATAGAATTGAAAGGGTCACCGGTTGGCTCCATTCCAACTTTAGAAAATACATATTCTTCACCACGATCTAAAAGGGCAAGTGCAAGTGTAATTACTTTGGAAATACTTTGAAGAGTAAATAGTGTTTGTGAGTTGCCAGCATGGATATATTCTGTTTCTTTATGGAAAATGGCAATCCCTAAATCAGCTGGATCTGCATTTCCTAGTTCGGGGATATAAGTAGCAAGTTTTCCTTTTTTCGTATATGGTTTTACTTGTTCTAACAACTGCTGTAAGTTGTTTGTTTCAATGCACTGCATAGTACCAACGCTCCTATTTTGAATTAACTAAGTTTACTTTTCCCGATATGCTCGGAAATAAATAATAACATGAAAAAGTGGAATGATAAAACGAAAGTTATGTGTGCTATAATTAGTTTTTTTGCCTGCATATTTTGTATTCAATAAGGAGAATTTTCCTTTTATATAACAGTTTGGAAATAGAAAACTTATCCATTAAAAGTTCGAAAATAAAAACTACACATCTATACAACTATATGTTATTATGGTTATGTAATAGAAAGCGTTTTCTAAAGCGTACTTATAATGATAACGATTTCATAAATTTGATAGGGGGAATTAAAATGTTGCAGTTTTTACAACGTATTGGTAAAGCGTTAATGCTTCCAATCGCCGTACTACCAGCAGCAGGATTATTGCTTCGTTTAGGGCAACCAGATGTATTTGATATTCCTGTTATGGCACAGGCCGGCGCAGCAGTTTTTGATAATTTAGCACTTATTTTTGCAATAGGTATTGCAATAGGTCTTTCAGTTGATGGTAGTGGTGCAGCAGGTCTTGCAGGTGCAATTGGTTATCTGGTTATGAAAAACAGTATTGATGCACTTAGTAAGGGATATTCTACTGCAGAATTACAAGATAAATTAGGTAAAGTCCAAGATTTAATAGGCAATAGCGCGAATGTAGATCCTTCTAAGCTTGCAGATACAATGACACAAGTATCTAAGGCAGCCGAATTATCGACTAAAGTGGATATGAAAGTTTTAGGTGGTATTATTGTCGGTGTTATAGCAGGGCTCCTTTATAATAAATTCCATAAAATTAAACTTCCAGAATGGTTAGGTTTCTTTGCTGGAAAACGTTTCGTTCCGATTGTTACATCGGTTGTGATGCTAATATTAGGAATTCTATTCGCACAAATTTGGCCAGCAATTCAAAATGGTATTGATGCACTGGCTCATGGAATTGTTAATTTAGGTGCAGTTGGTTCAGGTCTATTTGGTTTATTAAACCGTTTATTAATCCCAATTGGTTTACACCATGTAATGAACACATACTTCTGGTTCGTATTTGGTGACTTTACAAATGCAGCAGGTAATGTTGTAAATGGTGATATCGCTCGCTTCCTTGCAGGGGATAAAACAGCAGGTATGTTTATGACTGGTTTCTTCCCAGTTATGATGTTCGGTTTACCAGCAGCATGTTTCGCAATGATTGCAGCTGCTAAACCAGAAAACCGTAAAATGGTTACAGGTATGTTAGGTGGTCTAGCATTAACTTCATTCTTAACTGGTATTACAGAACCGATTGAATTCTCATTCATGTTCTTATCACCAGTATTATATGGTATTCATGCCGTGTTAACAGGTATTTCTTTATTTGTAACAACATCACTTGGCATTCACGATGGCTTCACATTTAGTGCCGGTGCAATTGATTACTTCTTAAACTTTGGTATTGCAACAAAGCCAGTGTTACTAGCTGGGATCGGTTTAATTTACGCAGCAATTTACTTCGTAGTATTCTACTTCTTAATTAAGAAGTTTGATTTAAAAACTCCTGGTCGTGAAGACGAAGATGAGTTAGCTGAAGATGGTGATGCACCAGTTGCAGGTTCAATTGGTGAAACTTACGTAGCAGCTTTAGGTGGAAAAGAGAACTTAACTGTTATTGATAACTGTGCAACACGTCTACGTCTACAAGTGAAAGATGCAGGTTTAGTAAATGAGCCTGCATTAAAACGCGCAGGTGCAAAAGGTGTTATGAAATTAAGTAACACAAGTGTACAAGTTATCGTAGGCACAAATGTTGAATCTGTTGCCGATGATATGAAAAAACACGTATAAATAATTAAATAAGAGGATATCCAAAAAGATTGATAACATCAGTTTTTTTAGAGGATATCCTCTTTTTTTTGTTGAAAATTTAACGGGAATCTTACTTTTGTAAATTTTCTTTTTCTTTTTTATACATATAGGTTGGTAATATGTTCGGTGCGTGATACAGTAGTGATGACATAAAATGGAGTGTCCATAATCTGCGGAAATGATTTGAAATAAGTCTTGTGTAGATGAATTAAATTATCGGTAAATAAGGGGAAAAAGGTAATCATGGATCAGGAAAAAAATACTGTTAATGGGAAAGCAAATCGGTCGATTGTATACATAAAAAGAACAATCATTCTAGCCCTACTACTGTCACTTGTATATTTCATGTATACAAAAATTGTTGCGCATAATAAGAAAGAAGAAACTTTAAAAGCGACAGCAGAAATGAAGAAGCAAGAAGAGATAAAAAAGAAAGAAGAAATGAAAAGGCAAGAAGCTGAAAAACAAAGAAAACAAAAAGAGCAGGAAGAACAGGTAAAGCAGGCGCAAGTTATAGAGAAACCTGCTGAAGGACCGCCTCAAGAAATTAATGAAAACGCTCAATTAGATCAATATTTACAAAACGCAGGATTTAGTGGGACAGCTGTTATTGTGAAGAACGGAAAAGTTCTTTTGAATAAAGGATACGGTATGGCGAACAAAGAGAAGCAAGTACCGAATAATTCAGAAACGACCTTTTATATTGGCTCTATTTCAAAGGCATTTGTAGCGACTGCTATTATGCAATTGAAAGATCAAAATAAGTTGCAAGTAGAGGATACGGTTGCAAAGTATATTCCAGATTTCCCTCAAGGTAATGGCATTCAGCTAAAACATTTGTTAACACATACATCAGGGATTCCTGAATATGGGCAGGGAACAGAAGATATTTCTCATGAAGAACTGATAAAGCGGATAGGAAATCAAAAGCGTATTGGCGGTCCAGGAGAGAAATGGAAGTATTCCGATTCGAACTACTCTATACTTGCTTACATTGCTGAGAAGGTAAGTGGACAGTCGCTCGAAGAATATATTAAACAACATATTTTTGCTACTGCTGGTATGAAGCATTCTGGTTTTGGTAAAGCGTTAGAGCAAACAAGGTTCCCATCAACGGGTTATAAAATAGTGAATAACAACATGACAACACCTAACATTCCGAGCATGTCACAACTATATGGTTGCGGTGATATATATACAAGTGCGCATGATCTATATTTATTTAATGAAGCGCTATTCTCTGGAAAATTAATTTCAAAAGAGAGTTATGATCAAATGTTTACAGCTGTGAAAAAGGATTACGGATTCGGCTGGTATGTAGATCCGGGCAGTTATTCAAATCACGGCGTAATGCCAGGTTGGAATTGCTTAAATGGATTTAGTAAAAATGGTAGTGTATATGTTGTTTTATTATCTAACATTCAAAACAACATTAAATCATTTGGTAAAGTGAATAACGACATTTATACGATGTTACGAAGTATTGAAGTGTAAGAGACTATCCCTTTTGGGTAGTCTTTTTTTGTATTGAGGAAGTATATATAATGTGATAATTAAATAAATGGAAAAAGAAGGGCAAGTATACATAGGCATCATGCACGTAATGCGAAACGAACTATTTTTTTACAGTGCAGCTGCCATTATTACAATTAAAAATTAAAATATATATAAAGATAGATGGGACACCATCTATCTTTTTTATGTGATTAAAAAAGAGTGTTTCTTTGAAAAATGTATGCCTTACCTATCACAAAAAAAGCCTGCTTTGTATAAATTAAGATGTATGGATGTAAAATTTTATACTTTAAAAATAATAGGAGGAGAAGTGTATGTGTTTGTTCAGAAAATATTGGGATAAATTATCTCGACTGTTTAATAGACAATTAGGTTATTTTTTAGATGACAAGTTACTGCCTGCTGTGGAGCGACTTTTATTTTCACAAAACTTTGCAAAATTTATTCAAAGAAATTCTAAGCAAGCTACGGAAAAATTTATAGAATCAAGTCAATTTCAATCTATTATTTGTAGTATTTTAAAAGAATGCAATACATCACCTTTTAAAGAAATTGCAAAGCAATATTTAGGTGAAAACGTAGAAATTACTGTGACAGTCGGACAGTTAACAGGTGTTATTGTAGCAGTTGGTGACGATTTCTTAACACTGCAAGAAGGAATAGGAACAGAAGTTTTATTACCATTTACAAGTATTATATCAATGAAAGAAGCGTAAGAAAGGAGACTTATATATGTTATTTACTGATGAATTGCGTAACCATGTTGGTGAATTAGTGCAAGTTGTGACAGCTGTAGAAATTGTTGCAGGTATTCTTTTATCTGTGACGGATGGGGCAGTAAGTGTTCGTACAGCTCCTTCTTATGGACCACCGGAAGATGTACTTGTGCGTATTCCTATTATTTCTTATGTTCGCTTGGAAGGGTAAGAGTGATACAAGTATGAGAGTATCAGTTGTTATTCCAGTGCATAATGAAGCAAGTACTTTATCACAAGTTTTAGTAGAAGTGGAGAAGCTCGAGCCGTATGAAATTATTGTAGTAGATAATGGATCGACAGATGGAACGAAGGAAGTCGCATTACAGCATAGTTGCCATGTAATTTATTATAAACATTCTCTTGGCAATGATGTAGGAAGGGCAATTGGAGCTAGAGAAGCAAAAGGTGAAATTATATTGTTTTTAGATGGTGACATTGTTATTGAGAGTAAAGAGCTACAATGTTTCGTGAAAGGAATTCAGCTGGGGCATCAAATTGTTGTGAATAATTTAACATGGTCTGTTTATTTAAAGGTGAGACCACATTATACGACAGTTGGAAAATTCATGTTGAATCGTTATTTGAATAAAAAAGAGCTTGCTGTTGGTTCTTTAATCGCAATTCCACATGCGATGAGCCGGGAAGTTATCGAGAGACTTGGATGGTGGGATTTAGCAGATCCCGCATTATTTCAAGCGATGGCGATGTCTAGGGGAGTAGATATTGTTGATATGGCTTCGGTCGATGTAATTCACACGAATAAGGTTCGTCCTGTGCATACTGGTACATCACCTGGTTCTCCTTATCCGAAAGCGACTAGTCGTATTATAGGTGATCAATTACGTGCTTTGCAATACGTAATTGAAACATATGGTAAACGCGGCGGTTTTTCGGAAGGAAACAGGGATAGAGAGTTTATAGGGAAGTATAAACCAGTTTTATTACAACGGAAAAAAGCGAAATACAGTGCGATTATACCAGTGTCAGAAGAAAAAATGACTATAAGATCTGTTATACAAGAAGTGAAAAAAGCAGGAGTAGATGAAATTATTGTTGTTGCGAATGGAGCGGATATCGAGACTATTAAACAAGCAAAACTAGAGAATGTAATTGTTGTTGAATTTGGGAAGGCGCTTGGACATAATGTAGCGCGAGCGATAGGGGCCATGCATGCTACGGCAGATATTTGTTTATTTGTTGATGGTGATTTTGCTATTCCGGCAAAAAAGTTAATTCCATTTTTGCATGCTATTGAAGACGGAAATGATGTGGCGTTAAATGATTTGCAATGTTTGTTAGATATGTTTCACCCGGCAGATCCAATTAGTATGGGGAAATATTTCGTGAATTTGGTAGCGAAACGACCAGATTTATGGAATAACTCTTTAACTGCTGTACCACATGCTATGCATAAAAAGGTAATAGAGAAAATAGGGTATGATTCTCTTGTTATTCCGCCACTAGCTCAAATGAAAGCTATTTTGGAGGGATTCTCTATTACAGCAGTAGAATTTGTAGATGTTATAAAAACAAATCGAGTACGCCCAGAGCAACATGGATTTGTAAATGGACGAATTCCTGCATTCGATCGTATTTTCGGAGATCAGCTTGAGGCTATTGCTTATTTATTACAACATACGAATGGGCGCGGGAGTTTTACAGACGGAGAAAGGGATAGAGATATAATACTACAATTGAGAAGGGAAGAAGAGAATATAGATGAATGCTAGTAGTAAAGTAACCATTATTGGATTAGGATATGTTGGCCTTCCTTTAGCGGTCCTTTTTGCAGAAAGAGGACATGCTGTACTTGGATTAGATAAAGATACTAGGAAGATAGAATTAATAATTAAAGGAGAAAGTTATATTCCTGATGTTTCTTCTAACGTATTACAAAATTTATTGAACGAGAGAAAATTAATAGTAAATACACCAGATAAAGGTGTTGCGGAGTTCCAAAATAGTGAGTATGTTATTGTGACTGTGCCAACGCCAATTAATGAGAATAAAGAACCAGATTTAGGTGCCCTCATTTCAGCCTCCCATTATATACAACAACACCTTCAAAAAGGACAAACCTTCATTTTTGAAAGCTCCACATATCCAGGTACACTGGAGGAAGTTATCATTCCTATTATTTCTCAAACAGGTAAAAAGGTAGGAGAAGATTATTATATTGGCTATTCTCCAGAGCGAATTGATCCAGCGAATAGCCAGTATTCAGTTGAAACAATTCCAAAAGTTATTAGTGGACAAACAGAGCAGTGTAAACAAAAAGTACAGGAGTTGTATAGCACTATATTTGATGTAGTCGTTCCAGTTAGCTCTCCGAAAGTGGCCGAGATGTGTAAGCTATTTGAAAATATTCAGCGCTTAGTTAATATTTCATTAGTAAATGAGTTGAATATGCTTTGTGAAAGTTTGAATATTGATTTTTATGAGGCAATTGAAGCTGCATCTACAAAACCGTTTGGATTTACTCCGTATTGGCCAGGACCAGGAATAGGAGGACACTGTATTCCGGTAGATCCTTTATATTTTCAATGGAGAATAAGAAAGGCTGGAGCAATTAGTCAATTAATTGAGGCAGCACATGTAATTAATGAAGAAATGCCAGCGAAAATAATCGGTAAAGTAAAAGGTGTGGTGCAATCACCCGCAACGGTTTTAATTGTAGGGATTGCATATAAGAAAGATGTAAATGATTTGAGAGAATCACCGGCGTTGCCAATTATTCAATTATTAATAAAAGAAGGATACAAGATAGAATATCATGATCCGTATATTTCTACAGCGAAAATTGGAGATACACTATATCAATCCGTTCCATTAGATGAACAAAGAATTAAACAAGCAGATTGTATTTTAATTGTAACGGATCACTCTAGTATCGATTGGAAGCTCTTTAAAGGAATTGGGCGATTAATAGATACACGTGGAATTATAAAGAAGGTGGGTGTATGAGTAAGAAATGTTTAATTACAGGTGGAGCAGGATTTATTGGATCACATCTAGCTGAAGAATTGGTAAAAAGAGGTTATGAGGTCACGATTGTGGATAACTTCTATAAAGGGAAAAATAAATATCATAATAAGTTAATGAAAGAGATTCCAGTTAGTCCAATCAGTGTTTTAGATAAAAAGGCAATCGGTGAATTAGTAAATCAACATGATGTAGTATTCCATTTAGCGGCAATATTAGGTGTTAAAACGACAATGGAAAAGAGTGTAGAGCTCATTGAAACAAATTTTGATGGAACGAGAAACATTTTACAAGCAGCATTAAACGGAAAAAAGAAAGTAGTTTTCGCATCTACTTCGGAAGTATATGGAAAGGGAGAGCCGCCATTCTCTGAAGAAGGAGATCGTTTATACGGTGCAACTTCCAAAATACGTTGGAGTTATGCAATTTGTAAAACGTTAGAGGAAACATTATGTTTAGGGTACGCATTAGAAGGTTTACCTGTAACGATTGTTCGTTATTTTAATATTTATGGTCCAAGAGCGAAAGGTGGTCCGTACGCAGGAGTAATTCCACGATTTATTCGTGCGGCTTTGCAAGGTGACGATATTCTCGTGTATGGAGATGGAAAGCAGACACGTTGCTTTACGTATGTAAGTGATGCGGTCGAGGCAACAATTCGTGCAATGGATGAGAAGTTAAATGGTGAAATTATTAATATAGGTTCTGAGAATGAAAAAAATATAAAGGTAGTAGCGGAAGATATAAAAAAATTAACGAAGTCTATTTCCAAAATTGTGCACGTTCCATTTGAGGAAGTATATCCACATGGATTTGAAGAGATTCCAAATAGAAGACCAGACGTAACGAAATTAAGAGAACTTGTTCAATTTCAAGCGAAAGTAACGTGGGAACAAGGATTGAAAGAAACTATTAAATGGTTTCGTGAAGAAAACAATGGCTAAGTCGTTATCAGTTATTATTCCTGTATGTAATGAAGTGGATACGATTTCAGACGTGGTTCAATCGGTAAAACCATTAAATCCAGTAGAGATTATTGTAGTAGCAAATGGTTGTAATGATGGTACAGAAGCAATTGCTGAGGGCTTAGGATGTACAGTAATTGAGCATAAAGAGTCACTTGGTAACGACGTTGGACGCGCAGTTGGTGCAAAATATGCGATAGGTGATGTATTACTGTTTGTAGATGGTGATTTTGCTATTCAAACTTCAAAATTACAATTATTCCTTAATCCGATTTTGCATGATCAGGCGGACATCGCTTTAAATAATTTGGACGCATTATTTTTAAAGAAACAAAAACCACATTCTATTACAGTATGGCGCCAAATATTAAATGCAATGTTAGAGAAAGAAGAATTAAAAATTGACTCTTTATTATCTGTACCTCATGCGCTGACGAAGGAAGTCGTACAAAGTATTGGATACGAATGTTTTGTTAATCCTATTGTGGCTCAGCTACGCCTAGCACAAAGTAAATGGAGAATTAGTCGTCATTGTGCGATTGATGTTATTACGCCGAATAAATTTCGTCCACTCGAGCATGCTGCATACGGCACGAATCTTTCTCATTCCGAAAAACGAATGATAGGCGATCATATAGAAGCTGTAGCAGAGCGGATAGTAGACAGCGATGGGCGCGGAGGATATTATGATGGAAATAGGAAAAGAGAGAGTGTCTACCATACTTTAAATTTTGAAGATTTTTATCAAGGATGGGGCATTACATCTAATTTGTATAAAGGAGAGCAATTATCGGTAATTATTCCTGTACAAGATGAAGAGAAAACAATTGGAAACGTTATAGAAGAGCTTCGCAAAATTGAACCTTTTGAAATCATCGTTGTTGTAAATGGCTCGTCCGATAAAACGGCAACAATTGCAAAAGACAAGGGAGCAACAACAATTGTGTATAAAGAAGCACTTGGAAACGATGTAGGGCGTTCGCTTGGAACTTATTTTGCAAAAGGAGAAATTGTTTTATTTATAGACGGTGATTTTGTTATTCCAGCTAGTGAGCTATATCCCTTTGCAAAAGCTATTGCAGATGGAACGGATGTCGCATTAAATGATTTAAATCATTATTTAGATTTGAGAGTACCACTTCATCTTGTAACAGCATTTAAATATGCATTAAATTTAGCTTGTGATAGAAAAGATTTAGGCGTAGGCTCTCTTATTGCTGTACCTAATGCGTTTAGTCGTACTTGTTTGAAGGAAATAGGGTATAGATCATTATTGTCACCTTGTGTAGCACAAGTTAAAGCTGTACTTTCAGGTTTTGAAATCGCTTGTGTAAGTCGTATTGATGTTGATAGGGTGAACCGTATTCGCCTTAGTGAACATTTCGCAAAAATAGGTCATCCTCCAGCTGTCCTTCGAATTATTGGTGATCATATAGAAGGATTAGAGCAATTAATTGCATTAACAAACAGTCGTGGTGGATTTTACGATGGAAATAGAAATAGAGGAGCTATATAGAGCTTCTATCTTATTATGAAAAGAAGTGTACCTAATCGGTACACTTCTTTTCAATCTGTCATAAGACTATAACAGATTAGGAGATAAGAGTATTACAGCTCTACAATGGGTATCGTTCTTATATTACAAAATAGGACTCGTATATAAGAATACCAAAAAAATACAATTAAAGAAAGGGTTAATTATAAAGACTTTTAAACGAGGTTAACACTACGAATATAGTAGTTTGCTCAACATTTCACAAACATGTCACAACTATTTCGTTCACTTCCGAAAAAAAGTAGTATTCTAAGTGTGTAAGCTGTTATATAAAAAAACGTAGTCCTGTACTAATCAAAAATGGAGGAGATTAGGATGACTCAAGTATTAGAAAATGTAAAAAACGCGTGGGAAAACTTTAAAGGTGAAAAATGGAAAGCAGAGATTGATGTTCGCGATTTCATTTTAAATAATGTAAACGTTTACGAGGGAGAAGACTCTTTCTTAGCGGAAGCAACTGAAGAAACGAAAAAACTTTGGGATCAAGTAATGGATTTAACAACAAAGGAACGTGAAAACGGTGGCGTTCTTGATATGGATACAAAAATTGTTTCTTCTATTACATCACATGAACCAGGATATTTAAATAAAGATATTGAAAAAGTGGTCGGTTTCCAAACGGATAAACCATTTAAACGTTCTTTACAACCATATGGTGGTATTCGTATGGCGGAGCAAGCTTGTGAAGCGTATGGATATGAAATGGATAAAGAACTTAGCAAGATTTTCAGAGACTGGCGTAAAACTCATAATCAAGGTGTATTTGATGCATACACACCAGAAATGAAAGCGGCTCGTAAATCAGGTGTTATTACTGGTCTTCCAGATGCGTATGGACGTGGACGTATTATCGGTGACTATCGCCGCGTAGCGCTATATGGTATAGATCATTTAATTGAAGCGAAAAAAGCGGATTATAATTTAACTGGCGGTGTAATGAGCGAAGATACAATGCGTTTACGCGAAGAATTATCTGAGCAAATGCGTGCACTTCAAGAGTTAAAACAGATGGCTGCTTCTCATGGATTCGATATTTCTAAGCCAGCCACAAATGCACAAGAGGCCTTCCAATGGTTATACTTTGCTTATCTTGCAGCAATTAAAGAGCAAAACGGGGCAGCAATGAGTCTTGGACGTACATCTACATTCCTAGATGTTTACATTGAAAGAGATTTAGCAAATGGTACTTTAACAGAAGAAGCAGCACAAGAAATTGTGGATCACTTCATTATGAAATTACGTCTTGTGAAATTCGCAAGAACACCTGACTACAATGAACTATTCTCTGGAGATCCAACTTGGGTAACTGAATCTATCGGTGGTATGGCGTTAGACGGTCGTCCGTTAGTAACAAAAAACTCATTCCGTTTCTTGCATACATTAGATAATTTAGGACCAGCACCAGAACCAAACTTAACAGTTCTTTGGTCTAAACAATTACCAGAGAACTTTAAAAACTACTGTGCGAAAATGTCTATTAAAACATCAGCAATTCAATATGAAAATGATGATATTATGCGTCCTGACTACGGTGATGACTACGGTATTGCTTGTTGTGTATCAGCAATGAGAATCGGTAAACAAATGCAATTCTTCGGAGCACGTGCAAACTTAGCGAAAGCATTACTATATGCGGTTAACGGTGGTAAAGATGAAAAGTCAAAAGCACAAGTTGGTCCTGAATACGCACCAATTACTTCTGAAGTATTAGATTATGAAGAAGTTATGCGTAAATTCGATATGACAATGGAATGGTTAGCTGGTCTATACTTAAATACATTAAATGTAATTCACTATATGCACGATAAATATAGCTATGAACGTATTGAAATGGCACTTCATGATACAAATGTTCTACGTACAATGGCAACAGGTATCGCTGGATTATCTGTAGTAGCAGATTCTTTAAGTGCAATTAAATATGCACAAGTAAAACCAATTCGTGATGAAAATGGTATTGCAGTTGATTTCGAAATTGAGGGAGATTTCCCTAAATACGGTAACAATGATGATCGTGTAGATGAAATCGCAGTAAATCTTGTGAAAACATTTATGAACAAGCTTCGCAAACATAAAACATACCGTAATTCTGTTCATACAATGTCAATCTTAACAATCACATCTAACGTTGTATACGGTAAGAAAACTGGTAACACTCCAGATGGACGTCGTACTGGAGAACCATTTGCACCGGGCGCAAACCCAATGCATGGCCGTGATACAAAAGGTGCATTAGCGTCATTATTATCTGTAGCTAAATTACCATATGAAGATGCACAAGATGGTATTTCAAATACATTCTCTATTATTCCCAAAGCACTTGGTAAAGAAGATGATGTACAAGTACGCAACTTAGTATCTATGCTTGATGGATATGCAATAAAAGAAGGACACCACTTAAATATTAACGTATTTAACCGTGAAACATTAATGGATGCAATGGAGCACCCTGAAAAATATCCACAATTAACAATTCGTGTATCTGGTTACGCTGTTAACTTTATTAAATTAACTCGTGAACAACAAATTGATGTAATTAACCGTACAATGCATGAAAGCATGTAAGTGAAAAAAGTGTTCCTCCGCTTTTAATATGTAGCGGAGGGAGGCTGTTTCAATAAAGGAGGAAGTAACATGGTAAAAGGAAGAATACATTCTGTAGAGTCTTGTGGTACTGTTGATGGCCCAGGGATTCGTTATGTCATATTTACACAAGGGTGTTTATTACGTTGTCAATATTGTCATAATGCTGATACATGGGAAATCGGTAAAGGTAAAGAAATAACAGTTGAAGAAGTGATGCAGGATGTGACATGTTACCTTCCATTTATTGAAGCTTCTGGAGGCGGTATAACAGTTAGTGGTGGAGAGCCACTATTACAGCTAGACTTCTTAATTGAGTTGTTTAAAAAGTGTAAAGAATATGGTATCCATACAACAATCGATTCTTCTGGCGGTTGTTATTCTGAGGAACCAGAATTCCAAAATAAGCTAGATATTTTAATGGAGTATACAGATTTAGTTTTATTGGATTTGAAGCATATTGATTCAAAGAAACATCGTAAATTAACTGGGAAACCAAATGAACACATTTTACAATTTGCTCGTTATTTATCGGATAGAAAGAAACCAATTTGGGTAAGACATGTATTGGTTCCCGGTGTTACCGATGGTGAAGAGGATCTGCAAAAATTATCAAACTTTATTCAAAGTCTATCTAATGTTAAGAAAGTGGAAGTGTTGCCATATCATAAACTCGGTGTTTATAAATGGGAGGCACTTGGACATAAGTATCCACTTGCAGATGTGAATCCACCGACAGAAGAAAATGTTGAGCATGCGAAACATATTTTAAAAGCAGTCTAATCCAAATATTGGATTAGACTTTTTGTTTCTTTATAATAAAATCTAGAGTATATATTTAGAAAAGAGTATACTGAAGAGAGAATATCCATATTTTTGTAAAGGATAGGCGGAGAAATTTACATAATTGTAAAGGGAAATCAAAATAGTAAAAAGAATTAAGAAGTAAAAGAGTGAGTATCATGAAATATAGAACATTTGTAAGTTATTGCGAAAGCTCTTATAGGAAAGTATAATGTAAAGATATGAGCACAGATAGGATTAAGGGGTCAATCTTATATGCTTTGCATATCCACGACAGGTACATAGCTAACAGGGGAATATTGGAATCCGAGTATGTAATGTTTAAGGAAAATGTTTTTCCTATTGTCGTATATGCAATATGGAGAAACAAAAAGCTAGGAGTGGATTTGTTTGATAAAAAACCCCAAGGTTTTAATATTAACTGCACATTACGGTAACGGTCATGTGCAAGTGGCAAAAACATTAGAACAAACATTTCGCCAAAAAGGAATCGAAGATGTAATTGTATGCGACTTGTTTGGAGAATCACATCCAGTTATAACCGATATTACAAAATATTTATATTTAAAAAGCTATACGGTAGGAAAAGAGTTATATCGCTTGTTTTATTATGGTGTAGAGAAAATATATGATAAAAAAATAGCATCTTGGTATGCGAATTTTGGGAGAAAGCGTTTGAAGACGCTATTACAGGTGGAGAAACCGGATATTGTTATTAATACCTTTCCAATCATCGCTGTACCAGAATTGAAAAAGCAAATAGGTATTTCTATTCCTGTTTATAACGTATTAACGGATTTTTGCGTGCATAAAATATGGATCCATCGAGAAGTAGATCGTTATTTTGTAGCAACCGATCATGTGAAAAAAGTGATGGTTGATATCGGTGTACCTGCAGAGCAAATTGTTGAAACAGGGATTCCAATTCGTAGCAGCTTTGAGCTAAAGATAAATCCAGCAATTATATATAATAAATATCAGTTATGTAAGGATAAAAAGATGTTACTAATTGTAGCAGGTGCTCATGGTGTGCTAGGGAGTGTAAAAGAGCTATGCCAGTCATTTATGTCAGTACCAAACTTACAAGTAGTTGTCGTTTGTGGGAAAAATGAAGCTTTAAAGCAGGATTTAATGGAACTACAGGAACAAAGTTCTGATGCTTTAAAAGTATTTGGTTATGTTGAAAACATTGATGAGTTGTTCCGTGTTACTTCTTGTATGATTACGAAGCCAGGTGGTATTACATTAAGCGAAGCAGCAGCATTACAAGTACCTGTCATTTTATATAAACCTGTCCCAGGACAAGAAAATGAAAATGCGTTGTATTTTGAAAAAAAAGGGGCTGCAGTTGTAATTCGTGATGATAGTGAAGTTTTTGCAAAAACAGAGGCGTTATTACAAGATGATATGAAGCTTCTTCAGATGAAAGAAGCAATGAAAAGTATTTATCGTCCTGAGCCAGCTGGTCATATTGTGGATACAATTTTGGCAGAAAATCATGCAGAGCCGAATCATATACCTATTAAATCACCAGCTCTTGCCGAATCTTTTACTTAATATGAAACCCCTCTTTTAAGCATTTAAAGAGGGTTTTTTATTGTTATAAAAAAAACGTGAATTATTAACTTATCCACAAAGGATTGCGCTTCTATTAGACAGTAAAGTCGGAATATTAACAACTATATCCACATAGTCCACAAATTTTAGAAAATTATCCACAATTCTCACGTTTAGAATTCATTTAAATAAATGAATTCGTAAAATACTTTTGGAATTTATGCACAATTATACGGATTTTGTGGATAAAGTTGTCCACAAAAAAGGTTCCTTATTTATAAGGAACCTTTTTTGCTAATCCATTGGAAAAACTTATGTAATGAAAATGAATAATTAGGGGGGAAACCTTCTAATTATTCATTTTCACTTTAAATACTTTTTGAGCGATAACCCGCTGCACGATCTGCTTTTCGGAATTCTCGTTGATAGAGAACTTCTTGTGTACTAGATAATGTGTTTTTTGCTTTATCACGTTTCTTTTTATCCATTACAAATCACCTCGTGTCCTAAAGTCACTATCTATCGTTTCCAAAGACATGGGGTGATATACATATATGTCAAACTAGCATTGATTAATTATCATTTCTGAAATTTTAGATTATGCTTCTTTTAATTGGTGTGCTTCTTGGAATGTTGTATCTCGCATTGTTGCAAGTGTATACTGATCTTTTGGAATTTCATATAAATTATATACTTCTTCATGCGCATTAATTTCATCATAAACGGCTTTTCTTGTTTCGTTTGCTAGATTTACATATTGTAGTTTTTCGGCAGCTTTAATAGACCGAATATTTATTTTACGAATACGCATAAAAATCGTTTCAATATCTAATTCGTAGAAAAGTTCGCTGAAAAATGAATCTTTCGCCAATTTGTTATATCCTTTACCATGATATGGTTTGCCAAGCCAAGTTCCGAGGAATCCAGCTTTTTCTTGCACATCAAATAAAGTAATTGTGCCGATGGGGTTACCCCATTCATCTAAAATTGTGCGTGAGATTAATTCTCCACGCTCTTCGGCTTCGATTGTTTGTTTCGTTAAAAATAAATATTCTTCATAAGAATAGGCCTTTTGACGCACAAAAGGGAAGACAGCAGGATCCACCATTAATTCGTATAGAACGTGGCTGTCGTGTAAGTCGCGTTTTTTCAACACACTAACTCCTCCTCACACGAGGGTAGCATGACGAAAAAGCACCCCACCCTCGAAATTTTTATATCAATCTTTAAAAAATTTCGGGGTGGGAATCGAACCCACTAGAACCAGTTTCTAACGCTGGTGGCGCACCATTTGCCTTCCCCATTCATCAATTTGAAAATGATAATCACGACACAAATTGATTATGGTTTCATTCAGTTTATAATCGTATAATACTTTATCTAGTCAAAAAAATAAACTAGTTTTTTTTATTTTTTTTGTAAATTATTTTTCCGTCAATCATAGTGAGTACAGGCTTGGCTAAATAATGGAAAGGATGATGTGTCCATAACACGAGGTCAGCATCTTTTCCAACTTCAATGCTTCCAATTCTATCCTCCAAACGTAAATTTCGAGCTGGGAAAATAGTGATTCCTTCCAACGCTGTTTTCTCATCTAATCCTTCTCTTACTGCAATGGCAGCGCAAACATTTAAATATTGAATTGGTGTATAAGGGTGGTCGGTTGTAATAGAAACTTCTACTCCATTTTTCGATAAAATATGATAAGTATCCCACGTTTTGTTTTTTAATTCAATTTTCGAACGTCGCGTAAGAGTAGGTCCAACTGAAACTTTTAAATTGTGTTTCGAAAGCTCCTCAACAATAAAGTGTCCTTCTGTACAATGTTCAATGCGTAAATCAAGATTGAATTCTTTCGCCAAGCGTAAAGCTGAATTAATATCATCTGCACGGTGAGCGTGGATACGTACCGGTATTTCTCGGCGGAGCGCTTTTAAAATAGGAAGCATTCGAAAATCAGCTTCATGTCCGTAGTGTTGAGCGTCATAGAATGATTCACGAAGTAAGCCCATAATTCCCATACGTGTTATTGATTCCTTTGTGCCATTACTATGGACCTTTTTAGGATTTTCTCCAAAGGCAATTTTTAAACCAGCAGGTTCCTGAATAATCATATGATCAATACAAGTTCCAGCAGTTTTTATTACACAAGTAGTACCGCCGATAATATTTTGGCTTCCCGGCATCACGTGAACAGTCGTAACACCATTTTGTACAGCGTCTTGAAATGCAATATCAAAAGGATGGATCCCGTCTAAAGAACGGATATGTGGTGTTGAAACTTCGGATGTTTCATTTGCATCATTACCAGCCCAACCAGTACCTTCATCGTAGAGGCCAAGGTGAGTATGAACATCAATAAATCCAGGCAAGAGATGAAGAGCTCGTGCATCTATAACGGTCATATCCTGAGTAGTATCAATATGAGGTTTGACCGCGGCAATGCGTTCTCCTATAACGAGTACATCTCCTTGAAACTTTTGGGATGTAATAGGATATACAATGGCTTGTTTGAGCAATATTTTCATAGATACCTCATTTCCGTCACCTTGTAATGTGTAGAATAGGTTTAGACAAAGTAACTGAAAGGTTTTTCGTGTAGTAATGCTCCGGTGTTTAAAAAGTAAGAAGTCTTGGAGGAGATAGACTACCCGTAAAACTGTATTTTAAAAGTACTACATTGTATGCAAGAGGATATTTTGTAATGCATGGTTAACTGTTGGAAATGTGTATTGATATCCATGTTTAATAGCTTTATTGGATAATACATGTTGTCCTTCT
Organism: Bacillus sp. NP247; assembly: GCF_018966865.1. Lineage (NCBI taxonomy): Bacteria > Bacillati > Bacillota > Bacilli > Caryophanales > Bacillaceae > Bacillus > Bacillus sp. NP247. The sequence goes on from NZ_CP076653.1 coordinate 3,173,261, forward strand.
AATACAAGTATACTCATCTCACCGAGTAAAGCGCGAAGTACAAATGAAGGAACAGGTAGCCAATGAGGTCGTTCGGTTATAGTGGCAATGGTTTTACCGAATTCTTTCATCCTTATCGGTGTTGGCGCTGTAATATTAATAGGTCCGTCAATTTCTTTTTTTTGTATGATGAAATCAATCATGCGAACGACATCGTCTAAATGAATCCATGATAACCATTGGTTTCCAGATCCAAGTGTACCGCCGATATATAATTGATAGGGAAGTAACATTTTGGGAAATGCACCTCCATCTGCGCCCAATACGACTCCAAATCTTGTGTAGACGGTTCTTATTCCAATGGAGCGGGCTTTAGATGCTTCTTGTTCCCACAAATATACTGTGTTTGCTAAAAAGTCATCTCCTGGAGTCTCTTGCTGTTCTGTAAAAGATTCGGTTTCAGATGTGCCATAGTATCCAATGGCACTTGCATTAATAAATGTGTGTGGCTTTGTTTCAAGGGTTTGTAATTGTTTAATGAGTCCTTTTGTTGTTTGAATTCTACTGCTTAAAATTGATTCTTTTTGTTTTTTTGTCCATCTACTATTAATAGATTCTCCAGCTAGATTAATAACTACATCGATAGAGGAGAGAGGGAAGGTCTGTAAATCGGGTGCCCATTGAACGTATTGAAGATTAGTGTGTGAAGTTTCAGCAGTTTTTTTTCGAGTAAGAATGTAAACAGTATATCCCTTTTGAATAAAAAAACTAGAAAGGTATTTGCCTATAAAGCCAGAGCCACCAGAAATTGCAATTTTCACAATCATTTCCTCCTCATTATATATATTCTTGAAAAGAAAAAACGTTCCTTGACTATGTTAAAATAATAGAGAGGTGAGAGTATGACTGTCATTACAAAAATAGAAGTGCAAAAACGATCGAAAGAACGATTTAATATTTATATTGATAAAGGTCAAGGTGAAGAGTACGGGTTTAGTGTGAATCAATCAATCTTAATGAAACATGGGTTACAAAAAGGCTTAGAAATTGATGAAGTAGCGTTAGGGAATATTTTGTACAATGAAGAGGTACAAAAAGCATATTTACAAGCGATTTCCTATTTATCCTATCAAATGAGAACAAAACAAGAAATAGAAGATTTCTTACGAAAAAAAGAAGTGGGACAGGCCATCATCTCTGAAGTCGTTTCGAAATTATTACATGATCGATATATTAATGATAAAGAGTACGCTATTTCATACGTGCGAACGCAAAGTAATGTGAATCAAAAAGGTCCAACTGTTATTAGGAGAGGGCTATTAAGTAAAGGTGTTCAGGATCTAATCATTACACATAGTTTACAAGAGTATCCAAAGGAGAAGCAAATTGAAAATGCTTTGGTTCTTATAGAAAAGAAGAAAAAATCTTATCAAAAGCATTCATTTTTACAAATGAAGCTAAAGTTAGATGAAATGCTTGTTCGTAAAGGATATTCTAGAGATGTGATTCAAATTTGTTTGGAAGAATTGAAAGACGAAAAAGATGACGAACAGCAACAAGAAGCGTTACACTATCATGGGAATAAATATTATGAAAAATATAAGAAGTATGATGGTTGGACATTCGAAAATAAGGTGAAGCAAGCGTTATATCGAAAAGGATTCTCTATTGATGAGATAGATATATTTTTACAAATGAAACGTGAAGAGGGATGAGGAAATAAGATGGGTATGCCAAAACGCTACAGTGAAATGACGCCACATGAGCTAAGGGAAGAAATTGGGGTTTTGAAGGAGCAAGCAGTAAAGGCTGAGCAACTTGGAATTGTAAATGAATTCGATGTATTAATGAGAAAAATGGCTATGGCTCGTGCTTATATGATAGATATAAATAAATTCCATATTGGTGAGACATATGAATTAGTAGAAGAACCTGGTGTGGTATTTAAAATTACGTATTTCAATGGGGTATTTGCTTGGGGATATAAGCAAAATGATAATGAAGAGATTGGAATACCAATTTCCTTGTTGCAGGAAAAATGAAAACCAGAGAGTGAATATCTCTCTGGTTTTCATCTTTGGTAGGCGTTAAAGGAGATAGGAGATTCTAAAATTGGCGTTTTTTACATTCGTTTGCCAGTATAATGAGAGACTGGGTTTGTTGCGTCTGTCCATTAACTTGCGCTTTCGCATGTTTTGGACGAGTCCACGTATGGTTAAATAATTCAGAACGACGATCTAAATGGTCACGGTAGCTCATCTTTATCACCTCGTGTAGGAAGTTAATTTAGTTTGTTACTGTACTACTCTTCCTGCTGATTTGCAGCACGCATACGTTCTTGTGGGTGCGTGTTAATTGTGCCGTTAGGTCTTTTCGAAGCGAAGCGTGATTTCGCTTTCGGTTGACCTTCGATTTTGCTGTTGTTTTTTGACTCAGACCAAAATTCGGCTTGTCTACCCATTAAGAACGCCCCCTCATTATCAGTCGATACCTCTTTAAGAAGTATCACTTATAGAATGTGCAAAATAGAAGAAACTATCCTTTAGAAATTAAGGGAATAAATAGGTAAAAGGAGAATAGAACATGAATGATATTTATGAAACATTAACGAAAGAATTATTAGATAAGAATGACAACCTTTCTTACGCACAAGCTCGTGCATGGGTTGAATTACTGTGGGAAGACTTCCGAACAACTTATGCTAAATCAGGTCGTTACCAAGGTGAGGAAATGACTGAACAAGTGGTACGAACATGGATTAATAATCATGGAAGTCGCCTTCATGAAATGCGTACAAATAATCCGAAGTATAGCCATTTAATCAATCAAGAAGATCATTTGAAACATTAAAAAAAGCGACTTAGGTCGCTTTTTTTAATGTGGAAGCAATTCCAGTTTCTTTCGAAGTTTTTCTTCGCTGAAAATCCATCCTGTATAGGAGCTAATAATATTTAAATTTTGATCGAGCTGAACGATTGCGACGAATGGATAATAATCTTTACTTCGATACCGCAAATCAATAAATCGAACTTCATAATAGTTATCATAATCGAAAATATCCCAGCGATATACAGGTGAGAAAGATAAGAAAGCAGATATATTTTCATCTCGCACAGCAGCTTGCATAATGGCAGTATTCGGGAACGGTACGCGATTAAATTTATCGTATACAAGGATGTTACCGCGGTGCCATCTTGCGACGTAGTAATGTTCAGTTGTAACGACGGCTAAATGATAATGGTAAAATTTGTAAGAAGGAGAAATAATTACTTTCTCTACATTTTTGAAACGTTTGTATACTACACTTTTGATATTTCGATGCATCATAATGCGACCGATGTAGTAAACAAACATTAATATATACGCTGCTAAAGCAGTATAGCCTTTATGTGCTCCGACAAGCATACAGGCGATAGCGAGTATATGGATAAAGAAAATGACAGTATCAAACGTATTAATTATGCCGAGCGCTACCCATTTTTTTGTGAAGGGCCTTAATGCCTGTGTACCATAGGCATTGAAAATATCCACAAAGACATGAAGAAAGACGGCAATAAATGACCAAAGTAGTAGATGCAGATAGGGAGCGTCTGAAAAGAAGGCGAAAGAGATGCCACTTATAAGGAGTGACCAAAGAATTACTGCAGGAATGGAATGAGTAATCCCGCGATGATTTCTTATATATTTAGCGTTATTACGCAATTTTAAAACTGTATCGATGTCAGGAATATTGGAACCGGCAATTGTTGCAAGCATCACCGCTTGTGGCCCAATATCACTTTGTGCTATAGCTGGATCTAAAGTTGCCAAACTGCCTAGAGTAACGCCCATAACAAGGTGAGTGGCTGTGTCCATAGAAATCCACCTCCGTTTTTTATTAATGTAACTCTTTTTATTCGATACCTCAAGTCCTTTGCCTTCTATTTCCTATGTCATCTTACTTAAATTTTTTCCTAAAATCTTTATAATAGTACGTATATGCAAAAAAATGAGGGGGATCAAGTTTGACACTTGAAATATTAAATGAGTTTAACATAGAACAGTTTCAAAATGATTTAATTGGTTGGTTTGAAAAAGAACAACGTGATTTACCGTGGCGAAAAAATAAAGATCCATACCGTGTTTGGGTTTCAGAAATTATGTTACAGCAAACAAGGGTAGAGGCTGTAAAACCATATTACGCAAATTTTATGGGGAAGTTTCCTACGCTTGAAGCGCTAGCAACTGCCGATGATGAAGAAGTATTAAAAGCATGGGAAGGCTTAGGTTATTATTCTAGAGCACGAAATTTACATGCTGCAGTAAAAGAGGTAAAAGAAGTATACGGCGGGACAGTGCCGAGCGATATAAAGGAAATTGAAAAATTAAAAGGAGTGGGACCATATACAAAAGGTGCCATTTTAAGCATTGCATATGGCATACCAGAGCCAGCGGTAGATGGAAATGTTATGCGCGTATTATCTCGTATTTTATCAGTGTGGGATGATATTGCAAAACCGAAGACGAGAAAAGTTTTTGAAGAGATTGTGCGTGAAATTATTTCGATAGAAAATCCATCTTATTTTAACCAAGGTTTGATGGAATTAGGGGCATTAATTTGTATACCGAAAAATCCATCTTGTTTACTTTGTCCTGTACGTGAACATTGCAGAGCGTATGCTGAAGGTGTTCAAAAAGAACTGCCAGTGAAGAGTAAAGCGAAAGCACCTACAATGGTACCACTCGTTGCAGGAGTACTTCAAACTGAAGATGGCCGTTACGTAATTAATAAACGCCCAAGTACGGGATTACTGGCTAATATGTGGGAGTTCCCGAATATTGAACTAGGTGAAGGTATTCGTAATCAGAAACAACAGCTTACGGATTATATGAAGGAGAGCTTTGATCTCTCTGTTTCAATTGATGAATACGCGATGAATGTACAACATACTTTTACACATCGTACTTGGGATATATTTATATTTTACGGAAAAGTAACAGGTAATATTGTCGAAACGGATACACTAAAGTTTGTGTCGAAAGAAGCGTTTGAACAGTTACCTTTCTCGAAATCACATCGTACAATTTATGAAAAGTGTGTTGAGAAAATTACAATGCAATAAAGTGAAACTTTAATCAGTGGGGTTTTCTTCATCCCCCACTGATTATTAGCCTTCACCAATCGGGCTTTTACGGGCAGCACGTCCCCCACCTAACTTCTTTGCTTTCGCTGCATTTTGAGGTGGGGGTCTTACTGCCTGGCGAATAGCGGGATAAATGAAAAAACGTGTTCCAGAACCTTGGAACACGTTTTTTATATTGAAAATAAATTTGTATTTTAAAGTTGAAAATCCACGCGTTTATAATCCGCCACGTGACTCGATTTCTTTCACAATTTCTTTATAAATCGTTTGTCCCTCTACATTTAGATAAGGCATAATTTGCTGAAATGAATGATGAAAATGAGCTAATTCATCCTTGTTCCATTCATTTTTGGAAATCATAGTCAGCTCAGTCATATCACGTCCAGTATACATATTCCCACCTCCATCATATGTAGTTTGAATGAGTGATAAGAGATATATGCGTGAATTTTTTAAAAGAAAATTAAGGATAACTTCTAAGGAAATTGGTTACATTATTGGTTGTGGAGGTGAGAAAGATGAGTAAAAAACAACAAGGTTATAATAAGGCAACTTCTGGTGCTAGCATTCAAAGTACAAATGCTAGCTATGGTACAGAGTTTGCAACTGAAACGAATGTACAAGCAGTAAAACAAGCGAACGCACAATCAGAGGCACAGAAAGCACAAGCTTCTGCTGCTCAAAGTGCAAATGCTAGTTATGGTACAGAGTTTGCAACTGAAACAGATGTGCATGCAGTGAAAAAACAAAATGCACAATCAGCTGCAAAACAATCACAATCTTCTAGCTCAAATCAGTAATGAAGGAAAAACACTTCTCCGTTCGAGAGAAGTGTTTTCTTTGTGTGCGTGTCACTGTAATGAAAATAAAGGGAACGACATAACTTCTAATAAGTCAACAAATGTAGTCAAAGGAGAAAGAAGTTCACGATTAGAAATATGTAATAGGAATTATAACTGGCGAATGAATCAAAAAGGGGGTAAGTGATGAACGATTTTGATAAGTTGGTAGGAGAGCAGTTGGAAACGATGGATGAGCTTTTAAAGTTACAATCACATTTAGAGAAGTATCAGCAAATTGAAATGAGTGGAAGGGATACGTGCGATAAAAAAGAATTGCATTTTATCCGTCAAGAAATATACAGAACAGAAATAGCATTAAAACTTTTGCATGAAAAATTTGAACAGCAAACGAATAATGTGATTCAATCTTTTGAAACCGAAAAAATAATTTCAAATTAAGGTGAGATATGTTGTTGATTTTAGGGGAAAGTCCTTTCTTAAACAGAGATGAGGGGGACTTTTCTTTTTGTTATATCTTCGTTTAATCTTCTAAAATACGTATTGCTAATTCATAGAGGATTTTCCTTTATTAAAGGGTTGGTGATGTGGTATTCAATAATACAAACTTCATTATATTCCTCATGAAAACAAGTGTCCTATCGCTTTAGTTTTAAAATTTTGACAAAAAAGTTATAATAGAAAAAAAGTGAATGCAATTCAAGGGGTAGTTAAGACAACTTAAGAATGGCATTTGCAGTTGAAAGAAGGGAGCATATATGGGATTTCCCAAAGAAGGAGAAAAGGTACAAATACATAGTTATAAACATAATGGCTCCATTCATAGAATGTGGGAAGAGACAACGATTTTAAAAGGGACGCAGAGCCTTGTGATCGGAGCGAATGATCGTACAGTAGTTACGGAATCAGATGGCCGAACATGGATTACTCGCGAACCTGCGATTTGTTACTTTCATGCCAACTATTGGTTTAATGTGATTGGAATGCTAAGGGAAGAAGGAGTATATTATTATTGTAATTTAAGTTCTCCTTTTGCATATGACTCTGAGGCATTAAAGTATATCGATTACGATTTAGATATTAAAGTGTATCCGGATATGACATATACACTTTTAGATGAAGATGAGTATGAGAAGCATAGCCAAATCATGCAGTATCCACCTGTTATTGATACAATTTTAAAACGAAATGTAGCACATCTAACACAGTGGATTCATCAAAGAAAAGGTCCATTCGCACCGGATTTCGTAGATATGTGGTACGAAAGATATTTAATGTACAGAAATTAAAACAAACCTGCAGGGGATTTCCCGGCAGGTTTGTCCTATTAGAGGGGGGATTATGTGCAAGGTATAAAAAGATATTTACAATTTGTTAAACCATATCGATGGCTTATTGCTATTACAATTATTATTGGTCTTGTGAAGTTTGGTATCCCGCTTATTATGCCATGGTTATTAAAGTATATTATTGATGATGTTATTCAAGGCACGGGATCGCTTCAAGAAAAAACGTCTCAATTAATAACTGCAATTGGGATTGCTTTTTTTATTTTTGCAGTAGTAAGACCGCCGATAGAATATTATCGTCAATATTTCGCGCAGCGCATTGCCAATACAATACTATACGATTTACGAAAATACATTTTTGGGCACTTGCAAAAATTGAGCTTACGTTATTATTCGAACACAAAAACAGGGGAGCTTATTTCACGTGTAATCCATGATGTAGAACAAACGAAGGACTTTGTAATTACTGGTCTTATGAATGTCTGGTTAGATACTGCAACAATTGTTATTGCTATTATCGTTATGTTTTCTATGAATATAAAATTAACCTTTGTTGCTTTATTAATCTTACCTATTTATGTAGTTGCAGTGAAATATTTTTTCGGGCGCCTTCGAAAATTGACGAAAGAGCGCTCACAAGCGTTAGCAACTATGCAAGGGTATTTACATGAACGTATTCAAGGAATGCAAGTGACACGTAGTTTTGCATTAGAAGAGTATGAAAGAGGACAGTTTGAAAAGAGAAATAATGAATTTTTAACGAAAGCACTAACTCATACGAATTGGACGGCGAGAACGTTTTCGGCAGTGAATACGTTAACGGATTTAGGGCCATTACTTGTTATTGGTTTTGCGGCGTATGAGGTAATTCAAGGGTCGTTAACACTGGGTACTATGGTTGCTTTTGTTGGATATATGGATAGTTTATATAGTCCGCTTCGTCGCCTTGTTAATTCATCTACAACATTAACACAGTCTTTCGCCTCGATGGATCGAGTGTTTGAATTGTTGGATGAAAAATACGATATTGTTAATGTGCCAAATGCGGTGCAAACGAAAAGGTTAGATGGGGAAGTTATATTTGATAATGTTTCTTTTCGCTATAATGCGGATGAAAAAGAAATATTGCATAATCTGTCATTAACTATGCACCCGGGAGAGAAGGTTGCGCTTGTAGGGGCAAGTGGAGGAGGAAAGTCATCTCTTGCTAGTTTAATTCCGCGCTTCTATGATGTTTCTGAAGGCGCAGTTTATATAGACGGGATAGATGTAAGAAAGTATGATATGAGAAATTTGCGTAGTAATATTGGAATTGTGCTACAAGATAATTTATTATTTAGCGATACAATCGGGGCTAATATTTTATATGGCAATCCGAAAGCTACAGAGGCGGAAGTTATTTCAGCTGCCAAAGCTGCACAAATTCATGATTTTATTACAGAGTTGCCAGACGGCTATGATACTATCGTTGGGGAACGTGGTGTGAAATTATCTGGTGGACAAAGACAGCGTGTAGCAATCGCACGAGTTTTTCTAAAGAATCCATCCTTACTTATATTAGATGAAGCAACTTCAGCTCTAGATTTAGAGAATGAACGATATATTCAAGAGGCACTGCAAACGTTAGCTGCAGATCGGACAACAATTATTATTGCACATCGATTAGCGACGATTACGCATGTCGATACAATTATTTATGTTGAAGATGGTGAAATAAAAGAAAAGGGTTCTCATGAAGAGTTAATGAAAAAGAGGGGATTTTATTACAATCTATATCAACTTCAGCATATAACAGAAACAGCTCCTTTAGCGTAAAAGGAGCTGTTTTTTATTCGTCTTCTTTTTTATCTTCGATTTTGAGTTCACTCTCTGGTTTATGGTATGTGTAGAAGCTATCCACAAGTAAATCTAAATGCTCTACTTCCTCACTGTAGTTAATAATTGAAGAAATAAGAGGGAAGAGGTGTAACCATATTTTATATGCTTCCTCATCGTCCTTATTTTGATAATCCATAAAGATATCAATCAATTCTTGTTTACCTGTTTCAACTTCATCAAGCATCTCAACGGATTGTTGTTTCTTTGCTTTACCAATAAATTTTAATAACACTTGTTCGTGATAATGCGTTAATGAATCAAGTTCGTTTTGAATAGATTCCTGAAACTCTTCTGGCATATAGCGCAGTTCATTTTCAGTGCGATGTAATGACTTTAACGTGCTTAAAGCACGGCTTGTTGTCGCTAACATTTGTCTGAATAAAACGAGCTTACGAATTTTCGCGAATTGTATTTTTTTCGTATAGCTTCTTTCTTCTTTATAAAGCAAATAGTAATGATTTAGTTTAATCATTTTTTCTTTCATGCGATCAATATCGGTTTTTAGCGTTGTAAAATCAGAAGCTTGCCTACTGTTCATACGAATCCATTTAACAATTTCCTCTGTATTATCAACGATGCGATGGTAAAGTTTTGTTTCATATTTTGGCGGCATAAATACTAAATTTACAAGTGAAGCCGCAATAATTCCAATCATAATCGTCGCGAATCGAAGTAAGGCAAAATTAAAGAAATCTTCGCCTTGATACTCCATAATGGCGATAACCGTTACTAAAGCGATTGATATTGTTTTTTCTAAGCGTAACTGTAAAGTAAGAGCAATTACTAATATACACGTTAATCCAATAATAAAAGGATTATGTCCAAAAGCAGTAGCAAATACGATAGCGAATACCGCACCAATTACGTTTGCTTGAATTTGCTCAAGAGCAGTTAAATACGAGCGGTATACAGACGGTTGAACAGCAAAGATAGCTGAGATTCCCGCAAATACTGGACTCGGTAATTGAAGTAAAATACAAGCAAATAAAGCTAATGTAATGGCAATACCCGTTTTTAAAATGCGAGCACCAAGTTTCATACCCTTATTGATATCCTTTCTCTTGTCATAATGAATGTACAACATGATACCATACATTCATTACAATATGTTAGCAAGTGATATTTTAGTGACGTTAAAAAGTTTAATAAATAAATTACAATCCATTTATAATTTCTCCAAATTCTCTTTAAACATCTATTCTTAATAAAAAAACCTGCTGAATTTCAGCAGGTTTCAAATTGTTATTATAGATTACTATGCGATGCTCACTTCGTCAATTTTTTTATGAAAATAAATACGGGGTATGTCATTCAGTTGAAATAGATGGGTCCGCCTGTTCTTTTTTCGGGATGACCTCAAAAAAGTGGAGCTGAATATCATCTAATAATGGTGTTAATAGAGCGACTTCTTCATATTGTTCATGCTCATTTAATACACGAATGTAGTCTAATAATAATTCATTCACATCTTGCAAACCATTTTTACTAATTGGCTGCAATGTTACATTTGCACCTTTAGCAATTCTTCTTTTTAAAGCGTGTTCTGTTAAACCTAATTTTGGCTCATGACGTAAATAAACAACACCACCAGTCATGCCGGCACAAATCCATGGTCCAGGATCTCCTAAAACAAGAGCGCGACCATTTGTCATATATTCAAAAGCAAATCCTTTTATATTAGAATATACTCCGATATTTCCTTGTTCTTTTTCGCGGAGTGGTTTTGTAATTCTGCCTCCAATTATCATATCTGCTCCAGAAAGGCGAATGCCAGCACGAGCATCAGCGTTACCTTGCACGTATAATGCACCTTTTTGAGCGCCGTATCCAAATCCTTTTCCGACAGAACCGTTATAATATGTTCCATCTTTTCCTTTTGCTTTCGTTATATAAATGCCACCGCCAAATGAAGTTTTTCCAATTCCGTCTTGCGCGCCGCCATTTACGTGTATAAATAAGTTCTCGCTATTGTACGCGCCTAATCCGTTTCCGGGAACAGATCCGTTTGTATACTTTAATGTAAGTGGTTCAAGATGAGTGTTTTCATATAATTTGCTACGAATACGATAACAGGATTCTAGACCGCCCATTACGCGTTGCTCTACGCCGATGCTTACTAATTCTTTTGATTGGAGAGAATTTGTTGTTTCAAATAGTTTTTCTTGTACAGATGCCGTTATTTTCAGAGATGAATCTTCTATCGTTTGTAGTAAATTACGTAAGTCTAATAAGTCCTTTCCTCGAGTTTGTTCTAATAAATCCGATCGTCCGATAATATCTTGTAAGTTTGTGTAACCGAGCTGCCCTGTTAAACGTTTCAATTCTGTACCGAAAGTAGTGAATAGGCTTAATAGCCCTGTAACTGCGCTTTCTAATTCGCGCGGGACGAAGCGGCGTAATCCATGTTCTTTCGCTTGAGCTTCAGATTCAATTTGTGTTGCAATTCCGACGTGGCACGTATCGAGATGACAACCACGGCAAGTTGTACAGCCAATTGCAATCATTGATAATGTGCCAAATCCGATTCGGTTTGCTCCGAGGAGCATGATTTTTAAGGCGTCATTTACACTTCGAATACCGCCATCTGCCCAAATTTCTACTTTATGTCTCATACCTGCTTCTAGTAGAGCGTTGTGAGCAGCTTTAACACCGATTTCTACTGGAAGACCTACATGTTGTAATGCATGAATACGTGCAGCCCCTGTTCCGCCGTCAAATCCGCTAATGTTAATAAAGTCAGCGCCAGCTTTTGCGATACCGACAGCAATTGTTCCGATATTAGGAACGACAGGAACTTTTACAGCTACTTTTGCAAGATGATTAGCCGTTTTAATTTCTGTAATCATTTGAGCCAAGTCTTCAATTGAATAAATATCATGGTTGTTAGAAGGTGAAATTAAATCCGAACCAATTGTAGCATTACGTGCTTCCGCAATTTTGGCAGTCACTTTTGAACCAGGCAAATGTCCACCTTCACCAGGCTTTGCTCCTTGACCGATTTTAATTTCAATTAAATTTGATGAATTTAGTAGTTCAGCGTTTACTCCAAATCGACCAGATGCAACTTGTTGTCCGCGTGTATGTGGGTACTTACCAATCATATCTTTAATTTCGCCGCCTTCACCGTTCAAACTAATCATATTTAGCTGATCGGCAGCTTCTGCATATGCGCGAAAGGCAATTTCATTTTGAGAACCAAATGACATAGAACTAATAATAAATGGTAAATCATGATTGTGAATGCCGATGGACACTTCTTCAGCCGGAACTACATGCTGTGCTTGTTTTGTTTGAACAAGGTGCCGAATTGCGATGGGAGTGTTTTCTTCTAATTCACTTAACTTTTCGCGGTAATCATCATAAGAGTTTCCTTTTGCAACATCACCAATTGCTTTCCAAATCCGCGGGAATATATGAAATGATTTTCTCATTCTAACTTTTGGATTGTTATAATCATCAGCTCGGGTTTTTGCATCTTCAGCAAGTGATTCAAGTGAAAAAGCTAAATTATTTGAACCGCAGAAGTTTGTAATTTGTAATATATTTGCGATTTCCTCATGTAATCCGATAGAGGAGAAGAGGCGACCGTAACCGCGTAATTCATGAATTCCAATCGTTGAAATTACTTTCTCTAGTCCTTTATTAAGTGCAGTATACAAATTAGCAATTGGTGCTTTTGTTCCATCATTTACCGTTGCGAACAATAAATATGGATTAATACCATCTGCCCCTAATCCGTATAGCGTGACGATATCATGTAAGGAGCGAAGGGCACCGGAACGTATAACGAGAGAGCATTTCCGGCGTAATTTATTTTCAGTTAATGCTTGATGTACTTTAGCAGTAACTAAATGTGGATCAATCCATAATAGTCCATTTTGATGAGATTTAGCGTCATCTAATAATAGTAGGGAAGCCCCATTTTTAACCGCTACTATCGCTTCGGAACTAATTCGATTTAATGCGCTTTGTAAAGTTTCTGATGGACTAAATGTAACTGAAATTGTAGAACCAGAGCTATGAGTAATGAATAGCTGTATAAGTTGTTCGTACGTAATCGTGTTTAAGTCTGCCGCGATAGATTGAGCTGAATTTCCTTCTAAAATAATGGGTGAAAGCATCTCGATTATAAATGGTTGTTTAGAGTTATCTAATAAACCTGGACGCTCTCCGAGTACAGTACGTGTGGAGAAGTGTTCAACTTCTCGATCACGATCGATTGCTGGATTTGTAACAACGGCCACACTTTCCTTAATGAAATCAGCAATATTTCGTCTATCTGTATCAAGTGCCGCAAGTGGTGAGTCGTGCCCAAGTGACCGAATTGGTTCGACGCCTTTTGTTGCCATCTGTTCAAGGAGCTGAATATGTTCTCGATCCCAGCCGAAAGCAACGTATTGCTTTGTTTCAACTTGAACAGAATCACATAATCCCTCAGTTTCTTTCGTTTCAGGGATAGATAAGTTTAAATGATAATTGCTAACATCGATTCGTTTCTTAAACCGGTTATATACTTCAATTTGATAATTGTCGTATTCATAGAGAACGAGCTCATCTTGCTCATTCCATTTTAATCCAACTTTTTCTCCAGGAGCGAGTGGTTTCGGCTCTGCTACATATTCAGTTGGTGATACAACTCCAGGTTCAGAAGAGAAAATATGGGAGCTCTCTGTCTCTACTTTCCAAACTGGGCGTAATCCAAGAGAATCGACACTGAAAACAGCTTCATCTTTATAACGTGAAATAATACCAGCTGGACCTTGTGCGAAATGCCCCCAAGCCTCACGTATATAAGTGTATAAGTTTTGTAAGTTTGTTTCGTAAAGTTTTATTTCATTAATAATTGGTGGAAATAATATATCCATTGCTTCAAATAAACTGTAGTTATACTGAACGAGAAGGGTTTCTAAGGTGCGATTTAAATCTTGGGAATCACTCCCCCCGGCAGTAAGTGGTACTTGAATCATTTCAGCTTGATCGCGTAATTTTGCAATCGTGTTAATTTCGCCATTATGTCCGAGAATGCTAAATGGTTGTACACGAAAAAAATTAGATAATGTATTAGTAGAATAGCGATTATGTCCTAGTGTCATAGTTGAAGCGATAAGTGGGTGTTGTAAATCATTGTAATAAGCAACGAGTGTATCGCCAGCACCGAGAACTTTATATACAACATGTTCATGACTTAATGAGGCAACATGAATTGCTTCATTTTCTTCGATTTTTATTGTTACAGAAAATAATGTTTGTTCAATATTTTTAACTTTACTTTCGGCGATAAGGGCAATTTGCCAAAATAAAGGTTCTTCTTGTTTACCAAGAGGACCGAGTGCATCTGAGTTTATTACATCATCATTTTCGAGAACAATTGTAAATTTTTCATTGTTTAGTTGCATACGAATGTAATCTTTTAACTCAGCGATGTTTTCTTTTTTGTTTAGAAAAAAATGTCCAACGATAAAGTGGGGATGATCCACAATCGTTGGATTATATCCGCTACTTTTCAGTTTTTCATTCCAAAGTGCTTTTGGCATGTCGATATGAATTCCGATACCATCCCCTTCGCCATTAATAAAACCAGCTCTATGATTCATTTTGACTAGTGATTGTATACAAAGGTCGATGTTTTCTTTGGTAGGAATTCTTCGTTTTTCCATAACGGAAACGATTCCACACGCATCATGTTCTGCATTTTTATAATTCCGAAATAAAGACGGTGTCCATTTATTTTTTTTATTGAGCATCCGTCAATCCCCCCTCTTTTAAAAGATTGAATAATCTTACTATTTAAGGTGTAAATCACCTTGTACACAGAGATAATAACGATCTAAAAGAATATAAAACAGATAATTATGAATAATTATACTATTAATACGAGATTTATGAAATAGAAAAAAGGAAAAAAGAAAGGTGAGCTTTCTTTTTTCCTTGTAATGACAGTATTATTTATTGTCTGCTAAAGCAGCAAATGCTCTTCCAACAGCTTCAATTGTATATTCGATATCTTCTTTTGTATGTTCTGTCGTTAAGAACCATGCTTCATATTTAGATGGTGCTAAATTAATACCTTCTTGAAGCATAAGCTTGAAGAATCTACCGAACATTTCACCATCTGTATTTTTGGCTGCATCGTAATCTTCAATTGTATTTGTCGTGAAGTATACAGTTAATGCACCCTTTAGGCGGTTTACTGTAATATCGATGTTATGTTTTGTAGCTTGTTCTAAAATTCCTTTTTCAAGCATTGCGCCAAGTTCATCTAATTTCTCGTATACGCCTTTTTGTTGAAGTACTTCTAAGCAAGCGATACCTGATGCCATAGAAGCAGGGTTTCCTGCCATTGTACCTGCTTGGTATGCAGGGCCGAGCGGTGCAACTTGTTCCATAATTTCTTTCTTACCACCGTAAGCACCAATTGGAAGTCCGCCGCCGATAACTTTACCAAGTGCTGTTAAGTCTGGTGTCACGCCAAGTAAGTCTTGAGCACCACCGTACATAAAGCGGAAAGCAGTAATAACTTCATCATAAATTACTAGTGCACCAGCTTCGTGAACAAGTTCATTAACTTTTTCAAGGAAGCCAGGTTTTGGCTCAACGATACCGAAGTTTCCAACGATTGGCTCTACAAGGATAGCTGCTACTTCATGTCCCCATTTATCTAACGCTTCTTTTAAAGTTTCTACATTATTAAATGGAACAGTAATAACTTCTTGAGCGATACTTTGTGGCACACCAGCTGAATCAGGAATTCCAAGAGTAGAAGGACCAGAGCCAGCTGCTACAAGTACTAAATCGGAATGACCGTGGTAACAACCAGCGAATTTCATAATTTTTGTGCGGCCAGTGTAAGCACGAGCGACACGAATGGTTGTCATAACGGATTCTGTACCAGAGTTTACGAAGCGAACTTTATCTAAAGCGGGCATTGCTTCTTTTAACATTTTTGCGAACTTTACTTCTAATGCTGTTGGAGTACCATATAGTACGCCGTTTTCAGCCGCTGTTTTAATTGCTTCTGTTACGTGTGGGTGAGCATGTCCAGTAATAATAGGGCCATACGCTGCTAAATAGTCGATATATTTATTTCCGTCTACATCCCAGAAATAAGCACCTTTCCCGCGTTCCATTGCAACAGGGGAACCGCCTCCAACTGCTTTAAAAGAGCGAGAAGGACTATTAACACCACCAACGATATGTTCTAAAGCTTCTTTATGTAACGCTTCTGATTTCGTGAAATTCACTACAATTCATCTCCTTACAAAAATCTATGTATTATTCTAACATGTTTTTTGAAAAGACGTATTGTTTGTGATAGAAGGAGCAGTTGGGTAAACTATTCGTTGTGACATTTAGGAAGGGGGTCCGATTATGAAATCGGTAATTGAGGTACAAGGGTTACGTAAAGAGTTTACAGCCTATTCAAGTCGTCCGGGCTTAAAGGGTGCATTTCGCGATTTATTAAATCGTAATTATAAAATAGTACCAGCAGTAAATGATGTTTCTTTTACTGTAAAGCAAGGTGAAATGGTTGGTTATATTGGTGAGAATGGTGCTGGTAAATCAACGACGATTAAAATGCTTACAGGGATTTTGACTCCGACATCAGGACAAATTACAGTGAACGGAATGAATCCACACAAACAGAGAGAAGAATTTGTAAGAACAATCGGTGTTGTGTTTGGGCAGCGTTCACAGCTTTGGTGGGATATTGCTGTACAAGAGTCATTTCGTTTATTGAAGAAAGTGTACGGTGTATCAGACGCTCAGTATAAGGAACATATGGAACATGTTATTGAAACGTTAGATATCGGTCCTTTATTAGATAAACCGGTACGAAAATTATCTCTTGGTCAAAGAATGCGTTGTGAATTAGCAGCGGCATTAATTCATAATCCGCCGTTATTATTTTTAGATGAGCCAACAATTGGACTAGATGTTCTTGTGAAATTGAAAATACGAGAATTCTTAAAAGAGATGAATGAACGTTATAAAACAACAATTTTATTAACGACGCATGATATTACTGATATTGAAGCTTTATGTGAGCGCGTTATCATGCTTGATGAAGGAAATATTATGTATGACGGATCTTTAAATAACCTTCGCACACAGTGGGGAGCAGAAAAGGAAATACATTTTCAGTTTGTTGCTCCAGTTTCATACCAGGAGTTATCAATGGTTATGCCAGATAGTCATGTTGCTTGGTCAAGGGCGAAAGAAGAGAACGCATGGGTTGCAAAAATACCGAATGAAGAAGTTATCATTTCTATGTTGATTTCTAAAGTAGTACAAGCCTTTCAAATTAAAGATTTGAAAATTAACGAAGTGTCTACAGAGGAAATTATTCGTAACATTTATGAAGAAGGTATTATGCATGGGTAAGTATATTGAAATGATTCGGATTCGCTTTTTAATGATGCTTGCTTATCGTAC
The DNA here is from genome assembly GCF_018966865.1 of Bacillus sp. NP247. NCBI lineage: Bacteria > Bacillati > Bacillota > Bacilli > Caryophanales > Bacillaceae > Bacillus > Bacillus sp. NP247. Next base: position 3,190,763 of record NZ_CP076653.1, read on the forward strand.
AAATTATTACAGCGGGATTTTAATTTATACGATTAACATTGGTGCGTATTATTTTTTATGGCAAGCAATTTATAGTGGGAAAGAGAATATTGAAAGTTTATCTATTTCACAAATGACTACGTATATTGCGATTGCATGGATGGCACGCGCTTTTTATTTCAATAATATAGATAGAGAAATTGCGATGGAAATTCAAGAAGGACGTGTGGCGGTAGAGTTAATTCGTCCGTACAACTATTTAGGTATGAAAGTTATGCAAGGGCTTGGAGAAGGGATATTTCGTTTTGCTTTCTTTTCAATTCCGGGTATGGTTATTGTTACGTTATTATTTTCATTACAAATTACAACGAATTTTCAAACATGGCTATATTTCTTCTTATCTTTAATATTTAGTTTTATCATTAATACACAAATAAATTTAATGACAGGAATGCTTACATTCTTCTTATTTAATAATAGTGGAATTATGTATGCGAAACGTGTTGTTATCGATTTATTTTCTGGTTTATTATTACCGATTAGTTTTTATCCGTTATGGGCCCAAAAAGCAATGGTGTTTTTACCGTTTCAAGCAATTAGTTATATTCCGAGTATGATTTTCTCTGAAGGTATACAAGGAAGTAAGTTATATGAAGCTTTATTATTTCAAGTAATTTGGGCAATTATACTTATTATTCCAATTGTACTGATGTGGAAAACGGCGAGAAAACGTCTAATCGTACAAGGGGGATGACGAGATGATATATATAAAATTATTTTTGCAATATGCAAGTCAATATATAAAAACAAAATTGGAGTATCGTGGCGATTTTATCGTCGGATTACTTTCAGATTTATCACTACAAGCTGTTAATTTAATCTTCATTCTCGTAGTGTTTGGGCATACCCAAGCACTAAAAGGGTGGAGCCGAGAAGAAGTAATCTTTATTTATGGTTTCTTTTTAGTACCGTTTGCCATTTTTTCAGCTTTCTTTAATATATGGGACTTTAATGATCGTTACATTATTAAAGGAGAAATGGACCGTATATTAACGAGACCGATTCATAGTTTATTTCAAATTATATTAGAAAGAATGGAACTTGAATCTTTAATTGGAGCTATTACGGGGATTATTGTGATGGGTTATGCAGCAATGGAGCTGCAATTATCTTTTTACTGGTATGATTTCTTCTTATTCCTATTTATGGTAGGGGGAGGGGCACTTGTGTACGGCGGGATATTTGTTACGCTTGCAAGTCTTGGCTTTTGGTCGGATGCGAAAAGTTCCATTATGCCGCTTATGTATAACATAGGGAATTATGGACGCTACCCTGTTGATATTTATAACCGTGTTATTCGTTTTGTTTTAACGTTCGTTTTACCGTTTGCATTTGTTGGTGTATATCCAGCAGCATACTTTTTAAGAAAAACAGAGTGGAATAGCTATGCTTTCGCAACGCCAATTGTTGGTGTTATCTGTTTTACTATTGCAATTACCCTCTGGAATCAAGGGGTTAAACGATATCGTGGTGCAGGGAATTAATTATAGAAGCTTGTTCGTTTCTAAGGGATAAATCAGCTGTAGTCCTCATACATATAAAATGAGGTGGAGGACATGTTATGGGGATTTATTCTATTAATTGCAGCAATCGCTATTTTGAGAAGTGTCCAATTATTATGGAGTTCATATTCAAATTCCAATCGTTTCTTTTCGCTGTACAATTTAGCTACGTTGTTTTTAATTTATACAACGGTACTGATTGCGTTTGGATTAAGTTATGTTGTGCTAGAGGAAATGGGTTTTGCAGTTTTGAAAGAAGATGGGGATAAGCTAAGTGCTCACTCCTTTCAACTCGTCGAAATATGTTTATATTTTAGCGCGGTTACTTTATTGTCCGTTGGATATGGTGATATAGCTCCGATTGGAATCGGAAGATGGATTGCAATTGGAGAAGCGCTAATTGGATATACATTACCGTTTGCCTTTGTGGTAAGGACTGTAATGGACAATGAAAAATAAGGTAGCATTTGTTATAGTAATAGTAATAGTAATAGAAAAGAAAAGGAGTGATAACAATGATCACAGTAGGAGAAATAGCACCGGAATTCACATTAGAGGGAAGTACCGGAGAACAAATTCGCTTAGCTGACTTCCGAGGTGAAAATGTAGTTTTATATTTTTACCCGAAAGATATGACTCCAGGGTGTACAACTGAAGCATGTGATTTTCGTGATGCATATGGATTATTCCAAGAGAAGGACACGGTCATCCTTGGTGTAAGCCCTGATTCGGTGAACAGACATATGAAATTCATCGAGAAGCATGAACTTCCATTTGTACTTTTAGTAGATGAAGATCATAAAGTAGCAGAATTGTACGATGTTTGGAAGTTGAAAAAGAACTTTGGAAAAGAGTACATGGGAATCGAGCGTTCTACATTCCTTATCAATAAAGATGGTGAACTTGTAAAAGAATGGCGTAAAGTGAAAGTGAAAGGACATATTGAGGACGTTCTTTCTTATATAAAATAAATCATTAATGAGGAGAAAAAATACATATGTAAGGCATGCGTCTATACATATTTTCTTGCGATACATAAAGTGAAAGTGTAGGGCATACCTCCTCAGATGATAGTATTCCAAGTGCGATTATGTCGCACTTTTTTCTATGTAAATGTATAGGTAATGGGGGAAGATACATAAGAGTAAGGCTATATACAAAAATAAACCACATACTTATAGTAGAAATATTGACGATTTATAAGAAAAGGAGTACACTCCTTATAAGAATTATAAAATAATAATCCGTATAGAATCGGGGTGCATGACGGTGGTCAAAGAAGAATTAAAAGAAGCGCTAGAAATGCTGAAAAATACGGGTGTACGCATTACTCCGCAGCGTCATGCTATTTTAGAGTACCTTGTGGAATCTATGACGCACCCAACAGCGGATGACATTTATAAAGCATTAGAAGGTAAGTTTCCAAATATGAGTGTTGCAACTGTCTATAATAACTTACGTGTGTTTAAAGAGGTTGGACTTGTAAAGGAATTAACTTATGGAGACGCTTCAAGTAGATTTGATTATGTTACAAGTCAACATTATCATGTGATTTGCGAAAAATGTGGTAAGATTGTTGATTTTCCTTATGGGGGCTTGGAACAGCTTGAAGAGGAAGCTGCAAAAACGACAGGCTTCGTTATTAATAGTCATCGCTTAGAAATTTATGGCGTTTGTCCAGAGTGTCATAAGGCGTAATATATAATAAAGAAAGAGGCTGACGGCTATACGTCGACCTCTTTCTTTATTATATATAACTATTTAGGATTTATAGCTCTTCTTATTATATTTCTCATCAAATTCTTTTCCTTCTAGATTTTGATCAAGTGTTAAAGGTTGATTGCAATGCATACATGCGTCGACACGACCGAGCATTTTTGTTGGTTTATCGCAGCTTGGACAAATAATTTGTATCGTTTTTGTAGATAACATACCAATCCAAAAGTAAACAACAGTGCTAGCGATGACAGCTAAAAAACCAACCATCATAAAGGTTGTCATAATAATGATGTTTTCGCGAAAAAAGACACCTAAGTATGCAATGAAGAGGCCGATAAATACTAAACTCAATGCAAAGGTTCGGATTTTATTAATTTTGTTCGAATATTTAATACCCATTCCCACCACACTCCTATAGGGATAATATAACACACAATTTAGAATGTTTTACAAAAACGAAGGCTATGATTAAATTTATCACTTATTAAAGAACAGTAGTACTTTCTTTTAAGATGCAATACAGAAAGAGATTAGGTGGAAGAAGCGTGTCTATAAAAGAGGAGTAGTAAATTTTTTTCTATAGTTAATTTAGCTTTTTAACGGGATGTGAAATTTTTTTAGAAAAAGTATTGACCCTATATATACTGCGTGATATATTAATAAACGTCGCTGATGCGGAAACGCAGAAAACGATAAAAAAGAAATTGAAAAACTTAGTTGACATCGAAAAACGAAGATGTTAACATAAGGAAGTCGCAATTGAGCGGCGAAGTAGTTCTTTGAAAACTGAACGAAACAAACAACGTGAACGTCAATTTTTATTTTTAGATGCTAGACAAACTAACTTTATTGGAGAGTTTGATCCTGGCTCAGGATGAACGCTGGCGGCGTGCCTAATACATGCAAGTCGAGCGAATGGATTAAGAGCTTGCTCTTATGAAGTTAGCGGCGGACGGGTGAGTAACACGTGGGTAACCTGCCCATAAGACTGGGATAACTCCGGGAAACCGGGGCTAATACCGGATAATATTTTGAACTGCATGGTTCGAAATTGAAAGGCGGCTTCGGCTGTCACTTATGGATGGACCCGCGTCGCATTAGCTAGTTGGTGAGGTAACGGCTCACCAAGGCAACGATGCGTAGCCGACCTGAGAGGGTGATCGGCCACACTGGGACTGAGACACGGCCCAGACTCCTACGGGAGGCAGCAGTAGGGAATCTTCCGCAATGGACGAAAGTCTGACGGAGCAACGCCGCGTGAGTGATGAAGGCTTTCGGGTCGTAAAACTCTGTTGTTAGGGAAGAACAAGTGCTAGTTGAATAAGCTGGCACCTTGACGGTACCTAACCAGAAAGCCACGGCTAACTACGTGCCAGCAGCCGCGGTAATACGTAGGTGGCAAGCGTTATCCGGAATTATTGGGCGTAAAGCGCGCGCAGGTGGTTTCTTAAGTCTGATGTGAAAGCCCACGGCTCAACCGTGGAGGGTCATTGGAAACTGGGAGACTTGAGTGCAGAAGAGGAAAGTGGAATTCCATGTGTAGCGGTGAAATGCGTAGAGATATGGAGGAACACCAGTGGCGAAGGCGACTTTCTGGTCTGTAACTGACACTGAGGCGCGAAAGCGTGGGGAGCAAACAGGATTAGATACCCTGGTAGTCCACGCCGTAAACGATGAGTGCTAAGTGTTAGAGGGTTTCCGCCCTTTAGTGCTGAAGTTAACGCATTAAGCACTCCGCCTGGGGAGTACGGCCGCAAGGCTGAAACTCAAAGGAATTGACGGGGGCCCGCACAAGCGGTGGAGCATGTGGTTTAATTCGAAGCAACGCGAAGAACCTTACCAGGTCTTGACATCCTCTGAAAACTCTAGAGATAGAGCTTCTCCTTCGGGAGCAGAGTGACAGGTGGTGCATGGTTGTCGTCAGCTCGTGTCGTGAGATGTTGGGTTAAGTCCCGCAACGAGCGCAACCCTTGATCTTAGTTGCCATCATTAAGTTGGGCACTCTAAGGTGACTGCCGGTGACAAACCGGAGGAAGGTGGGGATGACGTCAAATCATCATGCCCCTTATGACCTGGGCTACACACGTGCTACAATGGACGGTACAAAGAGCTGCAAGACCGCGAGGTGGAGCTAATCTCATAAAACCGTTCTCAGTTCGGATTGTAGGCTGCAACTCGCCTACATGAAGCTGGAATCGCTAGTAATCGCGGATCAGCATGCCGCGGTGAATACGTTCCCGGGCCTTGTACACACCGCCCGTCACACCACGAGAGTTTGTAACACCCGAAGTCGGTGGGGTAACCTTTATGGAGCCAGCCGCCTAAGGTGGGACAGATGATTGGGGTGAAGTCGTAACAAGGTAGCCGTATCGGAAGGTGCGGCTGGATCACCTCCTTTCTATGGAGAATTGATGAACGCAGTTCATCAATAAACGTTGACTTGTTTCGTTTCGTTCAGTTTTGAGAGAACTATCTCTCAAGTTTAAATGTATGTTCTTTGAAAACTAGATAACAGTGTAGCTCATATTTTTTTAATTTTAGTTTGGTTAAGTTAGAAAGGGCGCACGGTGGATGCCTTGACACTAGGAGTCGATGAAGGACGGGACTAACGCCGATATGCTTCGGGGAGCTGTAAGTAAGCTTTGATCCGAAGATTTCCGAATGGGGAAACCCACTATACGTAATGGTATGGTATCCTTACCTGAATACATAGGGTATGGAAGACAGACCCAGGGAACTGAAACATCTAAGTACCTGGAGGAAGAGAAAGCAAATGCGATTTCCTGAGTAGCGGCGAGCGAAACGGAATCTAGCCCAAACCAAGAGGCTTGCCTCTTGGGGTTGTAGGACATTCTATACGGAGTTACAAAGGAACGAGGTAGACGAAGCGACCTGGAAAGGTCCGTCACAGAGGGTAACAACCCCGTAGTCGAAACTTCGTTCTCTCTTGAATGTATCCTGAGTACGGCGGAACACGTGAAATTCCGTCGGAATCTGGGAGGACCATCTCCCAAGGCTAAATACTCCCTAGTGATCGATAGTGAACCAGTACCGTGAGGGAAAGGTGAAAAGCACCCCGGAAGGGGAGTGAAAGAGATCCTGAAACCGTGTGCCTACAAATAGTCAGAGCCCGTTAATGGGTGATGGCGTGCCTTTTGTAGAATGAACCGGCGAGTTACGATCCCGTGCGAGGTTAAGCTGAAGAGGCGGAGCCGCAGCGAAAGCGAGTCTGAATAGGGCGTTTAGTACGTGGTCGTAGACCCGAAACCAGGTGATCTACCCATGTCCAGGGTGAAGTTCAGGTAACACTGAATGGAGGCCCGAACCCACGCACGTTGAAAAGTGCGGGGATGAGGTGTGGGTAGCGGAGAAATTCCAATCGAACCTGGAGATAGCTGGTTCTCCCCGAAATAGCTTTAGGGCTAGCCTTAAGTGTAAGAGTCTTGGAGGTAGAGCACTGATTGAACTAGGGGTCCTCATCGGATTACCGAATTCAGTCAAACTCCGAATGCCAATGACTTATCCTTAGGAGTCAGACTGCGAGTGATAAGATCCGTAGTCAAGAGGGAAACAGCCCAGATCGCCAGCTAAGGTCCCAAAGTGTGTATTAAGTGGAAAAGGATGTGGAGTTGCTTAGACAACTAGGATGTTGGCTCAGAAGCAGCCACCATTTAAAGAGTGCGTAATAGCTCACTAGTCGAGTGACTCTGCGCCGAAAATGTACCGGGGCTAAATACACCACCGAAGCTGCGAATTGATACCAATGGTATCAGTGGTAGGGGAGCGTTCTAAGTGCAGTGAAGTCAGACCGGAAGGACTGGTGGAGCGCTTAGAAGTGAGAATGCCGGTATGAGTAGCGAAAGACGGGTGAGAATCCCGTCCACCGAATGCCTAAGGTTTCCTGAGGAAGGCTCGTCCGCTCAGGGTTAGTCAGGACCTAAGCCGAGGCCGACAGGCGTAGGCGATGGACAACAGGTTGATATTCCTGTACCACCTCTTTATCGTTTGAGCAATGGAGGGACGCAGAAGGATAGAAGAAGCGTGCGATTGGTTGTGCACGTCCAAGCAGTTAGGCTGATAAGTAGGCAAATCCGCTTATCGTGAAGGCTGAGCTGTGATGGGGAAGCTCCTTATGGAGCGAAGTCTTTGATTCCCCGCTGCCAAGAAAAGCTTCTAGCGAGATAAAAGGTGCCTGTACCGCAAACCGACACAGGTAGGCGAGGAGAGAATCCTAAGGTGTGCGAGAGAACTCTGGTTAAGGAACTCGGCAAAATGACCCCGTAACTTCGGGAGAAGGGGTGCTTTCTTAACGGAAAGCCGCAGTGAATAGGCCCAAGCGACTGTTTAGCAAAAACACAGGTCTCTGCGAAGCCGTAAGGCGAAGTATAGGGGCTGACACCTGCCCGGTGCTGGAAGGTTAAGGAGAGGGGTTAGCGTAAGCGAAGCTCTGAACTGAAGCCCCAGTAAACGGCGGCCGTAACTATAACGGTCCTAAGGTAGCGAAATTCCTTGTCGGGTAAGTTCCGACCCGCACGAAAGGTGTAACGATTTGGGCACTGTCTCAACCAGAGACTCGGTGAAATTATAGTACCTGTGAAGATGCAGGTTACCCGCGACAGGACGGAAAGACCCCGTGGAGCTTTACTGTAGCCTGATATTGAATTTTGGTACAGTTTGTACAGGATAGGCGGGAGCCATTGAAACCGGAGCGCTAGCTTCGGTGGAGGCGCTGGTGGGATACCGCCCTGACTGTATTGAAATTCTAACCTACGGGTCTTATCGACCCGGGAGACAGTGTCAGGTGGGCAGTTTGACTGGGGCGGTCGCCTCCTAAAGTGTAACGGAGGCGCCCAAAGGTTCCCTCAGAATGGTTGGAAATCATTCGTAGAGTGCAAAGGCATAAGGGAGCTTGACTGCGAGACCTACAAGTCGAGCAGGGACGAAAGTCGGGCTTAGTGATCCGGTGGTTCCGCATGGAAGGGCCATCGCTCAACGGATAAAAGCTACCCCGGGGATAACAGGCTTATCTCCCCCAAGAGTCCACATCGACGGGGAGGTTTGGCACCTCGATGTCGGCTCATCGCATCCTGGGGCTGTAGTCGGTCCCAAGGGTTGGGCTGTTCGCCCATTAAAGCGGTACGCGAGCTGGGTTCAGAACGTCGTGAGACAGTTCGGTCCCTATCCGTCGTGGGCGTAGGAAATTTGAGAGGAGCTGTCCTTAGTACGAGAGGACCGGGATGGACGCACCGCTGGTGTACCAGTTGTTCTGCCAAGGGCATAGCTGGGTAGCTATGTGCGGAAGGGATAAGTGCTGAAAGCATCTAAGCATGAAGCCCCCCTCAAGATGAGATTTCCCATAGCGTAAGCTAGTAAGATCCCTGAAAGATGATCAGGTTGATAGGTTCGAGGTGGAAGCATGGTGACATGTGGAGCTGACGAATACTAATAGATCGAGGACTTAACCATATAATATGAAGCAACGTTATCTAGTTTTGAGAGAATATAAAAAACTTGTTGACTTTCTAAGTGAATCAAGTATAATAATGTTTGTCTCAAGCGAATATAGTCTGGTAATGATGGCAGAGAGGTCACACCCGTTCCCATACCGAACACGGAAGTTAAGTTCTCTAGCGCCGATGGTAGTTGGGACCTTGTCCCTGTGAGAGTAGGACGTTGCCAGGCAATATTATTCCGCAGTAGCTCAGCGGTAGAGCTATCGGCTGTTAACCGATCGGTCGTAGGTTCGATTCCTACCTGCGGAGCCATTGGAGAGCTGTCCGAGTTGGCCGAAGGAGCACGATTGGAAATCGTGTATACGTCACAAGCGTATCAAGGGTTCGAATCCCTTGCTCTCCGCCATAAGCAATTTATAATATTTGGCCCGTTGGTCAAGTGGTTAAGACACCGCCCTTTCACGGCGGTAACACGGGTTCGAATCCCGTACGGGTCACCACTTTTGGAGGATTAGCTCAGCTGGGAGAGCACCTGCCTTACAAGCAGGGGGTCGGCGGTTCGATCCCGTCATCCTCCACCATATAAATTATATGAATAATATTATCGCGGGGTGGAGCAGTACGGTAGCTCGTCGGGCTCATAACCCGAAGGTCGCAGGTTCAAATCCTGTCCCCGCAACCAAATGGTCCCGTGGTGTAGTGGTTAACATGCCTGCCTGTCACGCAGGAGATCGCCGGTTCGACCCCGGTCGGGACCGCCATTTTTAATAAGGCTCGGTAGCTCAGTCGGTAGAGCAGAGGACTGAAAATCCTCGTGTCGGCGGTTCGATTCCGTCCCGAGCCACCATTTTAATAAAATATGCCGGCTTAGCTCAATTGGTAGAGCAACTGACTTGTAATCAGTAGGTTGGGGGTTCAAGTCCTCTAGCCGGCACCATGTAAGTTTCGGAGGGGTAGCGAAGTGGATAAACGCGGCGGACTGTAAATCCGCTCCTTCGGGTTCGGCAGTTCGAATCTGCCCCCCTCCACCATATTTACATAGGGGCATAGTTTAAAGGTAGAACTGAGGTCTCCAAAACCTCCAGTGTGGGTTCAATTCCTACTGCCCCTGCCAAATATATAAACACAACATGGCGGTTGTGGCGAAGTGGTTAACGCACCGGATTGTGGCTCCGGCATTCGTGGGTTCAATTCCCATCAGTCGCCCCATTTTTATTTTTAAAAATTACAAATAAATTAATGGATACTTACATATAATTAAGTAAAACTTCGGTGGGCTATAGCCAAGCGGTAAGGCAACGGACTTTGACTCCGTCATGCGCTGGTTCGAATCCAGCTAGCCCAGCCATTTTTGCGGAAGTAGTTCAGTGGTAGAATACAACCTTGCCAAGGTTGGGGTCGCGGGTTCGAATCCCGTCTTCCGCTCCATTTTAACTTCATATGGCGGCATAGCCAAGTGGTAAGGCAGAGGTCTGCAAAACCTTTACCACCGGTTCAAATCCGGTTGCCGCCTTTCTTATTATGCCGATGTGGCGGAATTGGCAGACGCGCACGACTCAAAATCGTGTTCCTTCGGGAGTGTCGGTTCGACCCCGACCATCGGTATCACGAACGGCTTAACATCAAGGCTCTACACTAATTGTGTAGAGCTTTTTTGTGTTTTCTTCACACTACAAAATAAGCACTAATAGTGCGTTGGGTTAGTGTGCGGTGAGTAAGCGACGAACTTTAGATACAGTTGGAAGAAACTATGAAGTACTAAAAGGATAAAATTTCAGTAGAATATTACATATACAAGAATTTTTTCGAGCACTCTAGAGAGAATCTCTCCACCCTGGTGACATGAAGTTAAATCCGATACCACCAGTTGAAATTACCACATTATCAGCTGGTAATTTCGTAATTTCCAAAAACTTCTTTTCAAACTCTTCTCTGTTGTACTTGTACATAGTTGAGTGGCACGACCACATTTGCGTTGAAGTACTCAACCAGTCCCCTAATTCCTTTAATTTAGGAAACGACTCAAATTGAATTGGCCCATCCAATTTTATGAATCTCACTTGATAGATAGTTGGGTTTAACTTCTCTCCTATTCCTTTAAAACCATGTGATTTTTTCTCATTTGAATGTGTCATAATTCTCCCTCATCCTTCCTTCAAATTTTTGAATTACAAGAAAATTTTTCCTATTTTAATTATACAGCAATAGAAAGTAATTAAGGAAATATTATGGGATTAGTAGAGGAATGAAAAGGAATAACTTTAGTTTGATAATGAACAGTTCATAACATACTACATAACAAATCTTTAAAAGGACAGGGCAGCTTTGCCCTGTCTTTCTTATTGTTTAGCAAGAAATAATAAAATAAATCATCACAGTAATAAATGAAATATGATGAACTTAATCAAGGGAGAGGAATGAAAGTAAAAGGTGTCAGTTATTTAATATGATTCCATTTTGGCTCCGTTTCATTTTAATTTATCATGTTTAAAGAAGCTCAAAATTTTTTAAATGCTTTAAAATAAAGGATTTAAAAGGTAGCACTCTATATAAATGTCACCTAAAAAGACTCAAAATTGTGTTCCTTCGGGAGTGTCGGTTCGACCCCGACCATCGGTATCGGTGACTTAAAAAAGACTCTAATAGAAATGTTAGAGTCTTTTTTGTTAAATTATGCTACGTGATTCTAAAATTCGTAATAAACTTAGGAATTCATGTATAATATAACTTGTCGAAAGAACAAAATGATAGTGATTTATATTATGTCTGTAATATGAATCAAAAATGAAATTTTTATATTTCTTTTAAAAATGTGTTGAATACACATTATATTTTATATTAATATTTTTATGTAGATTTAAAACGGGAAAGAGAGTGGAAAGTATGGGCCGTAAATGGAACAATATTAAAGAAAAAAAAGCATCAAAGGATGCAAATACAAGCCGTATATACGCGAAATTTGGACGTGAAATTTATGTGGCAGCAAAACAAGGCGAGCCAGATCCAGAATCAAACCAAACGTTAAGAGTTGTATTAGAACGTGCGAAAACATACAACGTGCCAAGAACAATTATTGACCGTGCGATTGAAAAGGCAAAAGGCGGTTCAGAAGAAAACTATGACGAGCTTCGTTATGAAGGCTTTGGACCAAACGGATCTATGGTAATTGTAGATACACTGACAAATAACGTAAACCGTACTGCAGCAGATGTACGAGCTGCATTTAGCAAAAACAGTGGTAACATGGGTGTAAACGGTTCTGTAGCTTACATGTTTGATGCGACAGCTGTTATCGGTCTTGAAGGTAAAACGTCAGATGAAGTTCTTGAAATCTTAATGGAAGCAGATGTAGATGCACGTGACATTCTAGAAGAAGAAGATTCTGTTATCGTTTATGCTGAACCTGATCAGTTCCATTCAGTACAATCTGCACTTAAAGATGCCGGTGTTGAAGAATTTACAGTTGCAGAATTAACAATGCTTGCACAAAGTGATGTAGAACTTCCTGAAGATGCTCAAGTACAATTTGAAAAAATGGTTGATGCATTAGAAGATTTAGAAGATGTACAGCAAGTTTACCACAACGTAGACTTAGGGGAATAATATAAGACAGAAGACCCTTTCCTTTAACGAACAGGGTCTTTTTTTTATGAAGTTAATTAAGGTGGTAAAGGATTAAAGGTATTTTGTAGCTGTTAGGGAATATGGTTATAGGTTTGTATTTTAAATAATCGTATTTCTTGGAGGTATTTCTGTGGAGTATAAAACACCAAAGCATATTGTTGCCGTAGCAGGTTATTTAACAAATGAAAAGAATGAAGTGCTTTTAACGAAAGTGCACTGGCGAGCTGATACGTGGGAAATGCCTGGAGGACAGGTAGAAGAAGGGGAAGCGCTCGATCAAGCAGTTTGCAGAGAAATAATGGAGGAAACCGGATTAACTGTGAAGCCTATCGGAGTTACAGGGATTTATTATAATGCTTCTATGCATATTGTAGCTGTTGTTTTTAAAGTAGCATATGTTAGTGGTGAAATAAAAATTCAACCTGAAGAAATACAAGAAGCTAAATTTGTTGCTTTAAATGAAGAGAACATCGATGAGTATATAACGCGTCCTCATATGAAATCAAGGACACTTGATGCGATGAAAGCAATGCATTTCATTCCATACGAAACATGGGAAGTTCAGCCATATAATCTTATAGGAAGATTGTAAAGTTTTGGTTAGTTATTTGAGGACATCTCAAATTGCTAACCTTTTCTTTATGTATACTGTTTCAGAAAAAGGTCACAATAATAAAGTGTAGGCTAATAATTAGTGGGGGAAGCAGGACTACCACCTAACTTCATTGCTTTAGCCAATTTTTGAGGGAGAAGTTTTACTGCCCACAAATAGCGAGATAATCTGAAAGTTAGTATTGATTTAGAGAACGTTTGTTCTGTATAATAATGATATATCGTATATAATTAGATTGCTAGATGTTTAAAAGTATAAACGTATAAATTGATATAATAAAAGAATAAAGTGAAATTAAGGAGAGTCCTACTTCCTATAAATAAATGTATATTCAACATTTCATATGAATAGTAGATAAAAAAAGACTGTGATACAATACATTTTTACACCTTACAATGTTGTAAGGTAGGTGTAAGAGAAATCGATGGGATATTCTTTTACAACAAGGTATTCTTAAGTTAAGAGTTATATATGCTGTGTGGAAAAGAGGTGTTCAAGATGAAAGAACGAGTATTATCCAGAGTGAATTATCATCAAAAAGTTGCATTAAATCCATTAACTAAATTTCTTTATAAAGCCATTATATTATTATTATTGTTAAGTTTTGCATTATTATTCGTTGGAAATGTAATGATTGAGCGAAGTGATATTAGTAAATTACATGTACCAGCTAAGTTAGAGGTACCAGAATCATTAACACACGCATTTATTGCGACGGAAGATAAAAGGTTTTATCATCATAACGGTTTAGACTATATAGCAATTATTCGAGCTTCTATTGAAAATATAAAAGCTGGTGGTGTTGTGCAAGGCGGAAGCACGATTACACAGCAGCTATCTAAAAATGCTTTTTTATCTAATGAACGTACATTTTCCCGTAAGTGGAAAGAAATTTTTTATACGAAAAAGATTGAACGTACATTCACAAAGGATGAGATTTTAAAATTATATGTGAGTAATATTTACTACGGAGAAGGAGCATGGGGAATTGAAAAAGCAGCAAACCTTTACTTCGGTAAAAAGGTGAATCAATTAACGTTGGCTGAAAGTGCAATGATGGCTGCTGTAGTAAAAGCACCGGCTTATTACTCACCTGCACAAAATTATGATAAAGCAGTTGAGAGACGGAATGTAGTTTTAAGGCTAATGGAGAAAGAAGGGTATATAAATCATGATGAATATGTGCAAGCAGTTAGTGAAAAATTGGTAATTCGTCATGATATAAAAACAGAGCAATCCATGTTAAAAAATGCCCGTGAAAAAGCAGTAAGTTAAAAGAAGTTCCTAAATAGGAGCTTCTTTTTTTGGATAATTTGTGACAAAAGACGACACAATATTGTCACAAATGTTGTATTTTTGTAATTTATGTGAGCGTGTTCATTGCGTGACCTATGTAAGTATTGATATTATGTGTATTGTGTACAATGATGTATACAGAATATGAAATTAAAGAGGAATGTATATGAAATCATCAAACAAACTCATGGCTCTTGGTGTAGTTTTTTCTATCGCAGTATTGATTGTAATCGGGACGATTGTCTATAGCATCATAAATGACAAGAAAGATAAAGGGAATGAGATGTTTGCTTATTCTACGCAACAATCTTTAGGGAAAGATGATGCTCCCGTTAAGGTAGTTGAATTTGGAGACTTTAAATGTCCAGCTTGTCGTACTTGGGATGTAACAGTATTACCACGATTAAAAGAAGAGTATATTGATAAAGGTAAAGTGCAGTTATATTTTATTAACTTCCCGTTTATCGGAAAAGACTCTGATTTAGGTGCAGCTGCTGGTGAAGCAATTTATAAACAAGATCAAGATTCATTCTGGATTTTCTATGATGAGATTTATCAAAATCAAAAGAAAGATACGGAAGAATGGATTACAGAAGAATTACTTCTTACTATTGTGAAAGAAAAGCTTCCAAAAATTAATGTAGAACAGTTTAAAAAAGATTTACACAGTAAAGAAATGAAAGACAAAGTACGTAAAGATTCAGATCGTGCTCAAAAATTAAAAGTTCAAGGTGCTCCTTCAGTATATATAAATGGGAATCTTGCAAACCCTGATTTCGATAGTATGAAGAAGGCGATTGATAAAGAATTGAAAAAGTGATGAGGTATCTCATCACTTTTTCGACTTTTTTCGATAAATTTCTTGCTTCGATTTTTTTTACATGCTATACTACTTTACATAAGTTATTTCAATATCTTATATTTATTTCATATTTGCGGGTGTAGTTTAGTGGTAAAACAAGAGCCTTCCAAGCTCTGGTCGAGAGTTCGATTCTCTTCACCCGCTCCAAATTTTATTTAATGTTTTTCTAATAAATTGTGATCAACGCAGTGTTTCGTTTCTAAGATAAACGAAGCATTGCGTTTTTTAATGTTTGAAAATCATAATTGTATGCGAAAATAGAAGTGAAGAATATTATTCCAAAAGTGAATTGATAACCAATATAGTCGTTACATAAGGGATGGATTCATCGGAGGAGGCGATTGAGAATGGATTTTGAACAATTAAAGCAAGATGTAATTGCGTATAGTAAAACGATTGGTATAGATAAAATAGGTTTTGCCAGTGCGTCACCATTTGAGGAATTAAAGCAGCGTCTAATCCAGCAACAACAATTGAATTATCAGTCTGGATTCGAAGAGCCTGATATAGAGAAGAGAACGAATCCACAGCTATTGTTACCTGGTGCGAAATCGATCATTGCGATTGCTTTAGCATACCCTTCAAAATTAAAAAATGCACCATTAAGTAAACGAGGAGAACGTCGTGGGATTTTTTGCCGTGCTTCTTGGGGCCAAGATTATCACCTTGTTTTACGAGATCGTTTGCAAAAGTTAGAGGCGTATTTAATCGAAAAGCTTCCGGATATAGAAGTGAAATCAATGGTTGATACAGGGGAGCTAAGTGATCGAGCTGTTTCAGAGCGTGCCGGTATTGGATGGAGCGGTAAGAACTGTGCTATTATTACGCCGGAATTTGGTTCGTATGTATACTTAGGAGAAATGATTACGAATGTACCATTTCCTCCTGATCGGCCAATAGAAGATCAATGTGGAAGTTGTACGAAATGTATTGATATTTGTCCTACAGGCGCTTTAATACAAGGCGGTCAGTTGGACTCGAAGAAATGTATTGCATTTTTAACACAGACAAAAGGATTTTTGCCTGAAGAATATCGCGATAAAATAGGAAATCGTATATATGGATGTGATACGTGTCAGACTGTTTGTCCGAAAAATAAAGGAATGGATTTTCATAATCATCCTGAAATGGAGCCTGACCCTGAATTAGTTAAACCATTATTAACACCACTTTTAACAATTAGTAATCGTGATTTTAAAGAAAAATATGGGATTATGTCTGGTTCATGGAGAGGTAAAAAGCCATTGCAACGAAATGCTATTTTAGCACTTGCACATTTTAAAGAAACAGCAGTAATTCCTGATTTAATCGGTGTTATGAAAGATGATCCAAGACCAGTACTTCGGGGAACAGCAGCATGGGCACTTGGTAAAATTGGTGGAGACGGAGTAGGAGAAGCGATTGAAAAGGCGATGGAACGTGAGAAAGATGAAGAGGTTCTTCATGAAATGAATCGTGGACTTGAATTGTTAGCACAGAAAAAAGAGTAGATAATATCTCCCTTTTTCATATTGTAATATGGGAGGGAGACTGAATGGTTGTAAAAGTGAGTATTGAAAAGCAAGTGCAACAGTTTTTAGCATATATAACAGAGAAACGAACAGATGTAGATGGTATTGCAGTAGATTTGTTACAAATGGTACAGAGAAAGAAACAATTGTTTCAAAAGCGTAGTGCAGATATAGTGAAAGCAACTGCAGATGTTTTTTTCATTAGACAATTAAATAGTAATGAGCATCAAGAAATTGATTATCAAATACACCTGAAATATTTAATTAAGCATAAAGAATTATTTTATATCGAAGAGGAACAATTAAAACGACGAGTTTGTTTGAAAAATAGTTGTATAATAGATGATTATGCTCTTGAAGTGTCGGAAGAAATAGGAATAGGTGAAACGTTAGAACGGGAAGTCACGAAAGAAAAATACGGTTCATATCAATATAATCGTTTAGAGGCAGTGAAATATGCAGAGCGTTGGTGGGATGATCGCAATCCTGCATACCGTAATTTTCCTGATAATTGTACAAATTTTATTTCACAATGTCTGCACACTGGAGAAGTACCAATGAATGGACATCCTAACATTCGTAAAGGGTGGTGGCAAAGGGAAAACCAGTGGAGTTGGAGCTGGGCTGTAGCACACTCTTTTTATTGGTATTTGTCAGGTGCTACAACAGGGCTTCGAGCAGAAGCAGTAGAAAAGCCAGAAGACCTTATTCTTGGCGATGTAATTGCGTATGATTTTGAGGATGATGGTAGGTGGAATCATACGACAATTGTAGTAGCAAAAGACGCAGATGGTATGCCGCTTGTAAATGCACATTCAGCGAATAGCCGCAGGCGTTATTGGAACTATGAAGACTCTAGTAAATATACACCACAAATGAAATATAAATTCTTTCATATTATTAATGGGTAGAGATTTTTCGTTCAAGTGGTATAATACGTAGTAGACAAAAAATAGAGGTGAATATCGCGTGGGAGTACATGTTGTTTTATATCAACCAGAAATTCCAGCAAATACAGGAAATATTGCACGTACTTGTGCAGCAACTGGAACAGAGTTACATTTGATTAGACCGCTTGGATTTTCAACGGATGACAAAATGTTAAAGCGTGCAGGACTAGATTATTGGCAGCACGTAAAAGTTACGTATTATGATTCAATCGAAGAATTTTATGAGAAAAATAAAGATGGTGAATTCTTCTATTTAACAAAGTATGGCGAGAAAGCTCATACAGCATTTGATTATAGCAAACGTGAGAAGGATTACTATTTCGTATTTGGAAGAGAAACAAATGGATTACCAGCTAATGTAATTGAAGAAAACTTCGATCATTGTTTACGTATTCCAATGACGGATAAAGTACGTTCATTAAATTTATCTAATACAGCAGCAATTTTAATTTATGAAGCGTTCCGTCAACAAAATTATCCAGGATTAGATTTAGAAATCGTTTATTAAAAGTCGCCATTTGGCGGCTTTTTTATTTTTAAAAAAATATGTAATCATACATTTTAAAAAGGGTACATATTCATATAGAATGAGATATATGAATAAAAATAGATAAGACGGGTTGAGATAAATATGAAGGAACAATATAATAATCAAAATACCTTTTTAAGTATGATAGATATGGATTTAGTAAGACAGGGACTGTTACATGCTATTCAAGATTTAGTGTTTATTGTGAAAGTTATTGATGATGAAATTTTTAAATATATTTATGTGAATAAAATAGGAATGGATCACGCCAGGCTAGGGAAAGAATGTTATGGAAAAACTTTTGCGGAAGTATTACCAGAAGATACGGCAAGGCTATTACAAGGACAATATGCAAAAGTAATGAGAGAAGCGAGATCAAATACATTTTGTGATGTAATTAGTTTGCCAACTGGTGATATACATTATGAATCTTCACTTAATCCAGTATGCGATGTAAATGGAACGTGTCAGTTTATTATTTGTATTACTAGAGATATTACAGCACAGGTTAAGAAAAAAGCTGAAATAGAAGAAAAACAAATGTTATTTAAGTCATTACTAGAATATAATAATGATTCCATTATATCTGTAGATTCTATTGGAAGAATTACATATGCAAATCCAGCAACTTATGAAATTTTTGGGTATCGATATGAAGAGTTAAAGGACAAATTTATTTTTCAGTTTATAAATAAAGAGTATGAAAAAACTTTTCAAATTATATTTAAGAATGCTTTACAGGGAAAAGCAAAACAAATTGTTGCAAAGAAATATGTTCATAAAGAAGGATATGAACTTTATATTTCTGCGAGGACTATCCCCATTATTGTGAATGCTGAAATCGTCGGGGTGTACATTGTTACGAGGGATGTTACGAGGCAAGTATTAAATGAGATGAAAACAGAGTATTTGGCTTACTTCGATCAGTTAACGGGGTTAATGAATAGAATATCATGTACAAATAAACTAAATGAATTTTTAGATGATAATAAAGAATTTGCATTGGTTTTTATAGATTTGGATGAATTTCACCTTATTAATGATACATTTGGTCATAAAGAAGGGGATCAAGTATTAAAAAAAGTTACTGAATGCCTACGGGAACTAAAAATAGAAGATATGCATTTATTTAGAGAACATGATGATCAATTTGTTATGTTAATAGAAAATATAACGAAAGAGTGCGTAGAGGAAGTTGCACAAACAATATTAAGAAAAATTAGTGAGCATTTTGTAATAGAAGAAGAGGATGTTTATTTGAGTGCATCAATTGGGATTATAATGGCCCCAGAAGATGGAATGGATGAAAAAATGCTTTTCCAAAGAGTCGACGCAGCTTTGGAAAAAGCAAAAGAAAAAGGAAAAGGGTATTATCATTTTTATTGTAGTGGATTAGATTGTGAACGTGAAAAAAGGTTTATAATGGAGAATCAGTTACATCGTGCTATAGAGAAAAATGAATTTTTCCTATATTATCAACCTCAAATTAATATTGAAACGGGAAAGATAGCCAGTATGGAAGCCCTAATAAGATGGGAGAATAAGGAGCTAGGTTTTGTCTCGCCAAATCAATTTATCCCACTTGCTGAAAGAACAGGATTTATTATTAAACTTGATGAATGGGTAGTACATCAAGTTTGTGAGCAAATACGTGAATGGTTAAATAAAGGATATGAAGTTGTACCAATTGCAGTTAATATTTCAGCTAGACATTTTCGTTCTATTACATTACTAGAGATGATTACACGCGCTTTAAATAAGTACGATGTCCCTCCTCATTTATTAGCAATAGAAGTTACAGAAGGGGCTCTTATACATAAAGATTTATCGAAAAGAGTGTTATTGCAGTTAAAAGAACAAAATTTAAAGATTCATTTAGATGACTTTGGAACGGGATATTCATCTTTAAGTTATTTAAAAACATATCCGATTGATACGTTAAAAATTGATCGTTCTTTTATGGAAGGTATATATAAAGATGAAAGAGATACGAATATTACGGCTGCAATTATTCATTTAGCACATACTCTAGGGTTAAATGTAATTGCAGAAGGAGTAGAAAAGGCGGAACAAATACAATTTTTAAAGGAAAAGAATGTAAAAATTGTACAAGGTTATTTTTATAATCGCCCTTTATCGATATACGATGTGGAAAATATTTATTTTAAATAGTGTATAAAAAAACAAGAAAAAAAGTGATGTGCTGAAAAGCACATCACTTTTTTTGTGTACCTGATTTATCGTTATAACCAGATGTGAAAATAGCTGTAAGAAATGTGAGTGATACACCTAAAATTAATAATAACTTCATACTAATTTCCCCCTTACTTTTTCGGCTTACGAATCCTATTTGTGAATCGAAATGTATGTAAGGTTCCAAGAAGAAAAGAATTTATTTACAATGAATAGCAGCGTGAAAACTTTAATATCTTTATTATACAGAATTTTCTTTGAATTTTGGAGAGAATTTTATAGCGCCATTATATATTTCGTTTTGATTTAAAGAATGTTTAAGGACATCCTAGCATACCTTTTATAATAATCCGATTGAACAAGGAGATGGGGGAGGAGCTATAATGGATATTCTAAAGAAAATTGAACAATATCGGGAAGCAGAAGAACGTTTACAATGGGAAGGTACGTTTGCGGAGTATTTGGAGCTTGTGAAAGAAAGACCATGGGTGGCTCAAACAGCACACTCTCGCATTTACAATATGATAAAAGATGCTGGAATTGAAGAAGTTGATGGTAGAAGAAAATATAACTTCTTTAGTAATCAGCTATTTGGATTAGAGGATGCTTTAGAACGCCTTGTGGAAGAATATTTTCATCCATCTGCAAAACGATTAGATGTTAGGAAACGTATTTTGTTATTAATGGGGCCTGTTAGTGGGGGGAAATCAACATTAGTTACGATGTTGAAAAGAGGATTAGAAACATATTCACGAACAGATCGTGGAGCAATTTTTGCAATAAAAGGATGCCCAATGCATGAAGATCCACTTCATTTAATTCCGCAGCATTTACGGAATGATTTCTTTGATGAATATGGAGTAAGGATTGAAGGGAATTTATCACCATTAAATGTTATGCGTCTAGAGCAAGAATACGGGTCAAGAATTGAGGATGTAGTTGTAGAGCGTATTTTCTTCTCTGAAGATCGCCGTACAGGAATTGGTACATTTAGTCCTTCAGATCCAAAATCACAAGATATTGCCGATTTAACAGGTAGTCTAGACTTTTCTACAATTGCAGAATACGGTTCGGAATCAGATCCTCGTGCATATCGATTTGATGGAGAATTAAATAAGGCGAACCGCGGCATGATGGAATTCCAAGAGATGTTAAAATGTGATGAGAAATTTTTATGGCATTTACTTTCGCTTACACAAGAAGGGAATTTTAAAGCAGGAAGATTTGCGCTTATTTCAGCAGATGAATTAATTGTAGCTCATACAAATGAAACAGAGTATCGCTCATTTATAGCAAATAAGAAAAATGAAGCATTGCATTCACGAATTATTGTAATGCCGGTTCCATATAATTTACGGGTTAGTGAAGAAGAACATATTTATGAAAAAATGATTCGTGAAAGTGATGTGTCCAATGTTCATATTGCACCGCATACACTTCGCGTTGCAGCAATGTTCACTATTTTAACTCGTTTAAAAGACCCGAAGCGTCCGGATATTGATTTAATTAAAAAGATGCGTTTATATGATGGAGAAACGGTAGAAGGATATAATACGATTGATGTAGAGGAGCTGCAACGCGAATATCAAGATGAAGGTATGAAGGGGATTGACCCTCGTTATGTCATTAACCGAATTTCTTCTACAATTATTCGAAAAGAGGTACCATCTATTAATGCACTAGATGTACTGAGATCGTTAAAAGACGGATTGGATCAGCACCCGTCAATTAGTAGTGAAGACCGAGAGCGCTATATGAATTTCATCTCATTAGCGAGAAAAGAATACGATGAAATCGCTAAGAAAGAAGTACAAAAAGCGTTTGTTTATTCATACGAAGAATCAGCTAAGACACTTATGGATAATTACTTAGATAACGTCGAAGCGTACTGCAATAAATCAAAATTACGTGATCCGTTAACGGGTGAAGAAATGAGCCCAGATGAAAAACTTATGCGTTCGATTGAAGAGCAAATTGGAATTTCAGAAAATGCTAAAAAGGCATTCCGTGAAGAAATTTTAATTCGCATTTCTGCCTATGCACGTAAAGGGAAACGCTTTGATTATAATTCACACGAACGTCTTCGTGAAGCGATTCAGAAAAAACTATTTGCTGATTTAAAAGATATAGTGAAAATTACAACATCAACGAAAACACCAGACGAAAATCAGCTTAAGAAAATCAATGATGTTGTTGCACGCTTAATTGATGAGCATGGCTATAATTCTTCATCTGCGAATGAATTGTTACGATATGTAGGTAGTTTGTTAAATCGATAGTTTGATAACAAAACGCTGTCTCTTATTTTTGGGACGGCGTTTTGTTATCTATTGATATTTGTAAAAAATGTCATAGCTTGTCCGAATATAATAAATTAAGATGCGATTTTATGAATTTCTTGTCAATTATTTTTACAATATGCATATGATAGAGTAACCAACCATTCATACAAAAAAGCCAACACAATACAATATGTTGCAAAATGAAAATGTGTGCAACAATGCATTGTGTTTCTTTCTTATCAACGGCTGAATGTTTCTTTATATTATGTGAGTGGCAAAATTTTGTTTAAGATGCTCGGAGTATTGTATGAAAAACGCTATATATGTTTATGGGATGATTTTCGATGAACAGTTATTTTTCAAATATTCTAGTTACGCATACTAGAAAACAAAATTATAGATTGCTGTTCATAAGAAAAAACAAATACAGTAAGGAGGGAAAGGCATGGGCGAAGAAAATCAACCAAACTATACAATTTCACAGGAAAACTGGTCCCTCCATCGCAAAGGATATGACGACCAACAACGCCATCAAGAAAAAGTACAAGAGGCAATTAAAAATAATTTACCAGATCTTGTAACAGAAGAAAATATTGTTATGTCTAATGGTAGGGATGTTGTGAAAATACCGATTCGTTCTTTAGATGAATATAAGATTAGATACAATTATGATAAAAATAAACATGTTGGGCAAGGGAACGGTGACAGTAAAGTTGGTGATGTCGTTGCGAGAGATGGATCAGGTGGTCAAAAGCAGAAAGGACCAGGAAAAGGGCAAGGGGCAGGAGATGCAGCTGGAGAAGATTATTATGAAGCAGAAGTCTCAATTTTAGAATTGGAGCAAGCGTTTTTCAAAGAGTTAGAGTTGCCTAATTTAAAAAGAAAAGAACTGGATGAAAACCGGATTGAACACATTGAATTTAATGATATTAGAAAAACAGGATTATGGGGAAATATCGATAAGAAACGAACGATGATATCTGCATATAAACGAAATGCAATGCGTGGTAAAGCATCTTTCCATCCAATTCACCAAGAAGATTTAAAGTTCCGTACTTGGAATGAAGTGTTAAAGCCAGACTCAAAAGCGGTTGTATTAGCGATGATGGATACGAGTGGATCGATGGGAATATGGGAGAAGTATATGGCACGTAGCTTTTTTTTCTGGATGACAAGATTTTTACGCACAAAATATGAAACAGTTGATATTGAATTTATTGCTCATCATACAGAAGCGAAAGTCGTTACAGAAGAAGAGTTTTTCTCAAAAGGCGAGAGCGGGGGAACGATATGTTCTTCTGTATACAAAAAAGCACTGGAGCTTATCGATAATAAATATTCACCAGATCGTTATAATATTTATCCATTCCATTTTTCAGACGGTGATAATTTAACTTCGGATAATGCTAGATGTGTAAAGCTTGTTGAAGAGTTGATGAAGAAGTGTAATATGTTTGGGTATGGGGAAGTGAACCAGTACAACCGCCACAGTACGCTTATGTCAGCATATAAAAATATTAAAGATGAAAACTTCCGATACTATATTTTAAAACAAAAAGCAGATGTATTTCATGCGATGAAGAGCTTTTTTAAAGAAGAATCAGGAGAGAAAATGGCATAACCCCTTTTGAAGGGGTTTATTTTTTTGTAAACTCTTTATTTTTTTAGTTGACAATGATAATGAAAATCATTATCATTTATTCGAGAATGATTACATTTTGATTTATATATTTTGGAGGAGATGTAAAGTTGAAAAAAAATAATAAAAAACGTATAAATGCAATGTTTATAGCGGCGGCGTTATCACTTCCGTTTGCTGTGTATTCGACCCCTGCTTTAGCAGCGGTAGCAATTGAGGCGAATAAAACGGGACAAGGTTTAGAAGATGGTACATATGACGCTGTTATTAAAGCGTATAAAGATAAAACGAATGAAGAGTCTATGGCAGCTGTTTATATAAAGGATCCGAAATTAACAATTGAGAATGGAAAGAAAATTGTAACGGCGACGTTAAGTGATAGTGATTTCTTTCAATATTTGAAAACAGAGGATATTCATACTCCTGGTGTGTTTCATGATGTGAAAGTAATATCAGAAGATAAAAAGAAAAATGGAACGAAAGTGATTCAGTTTGAAGTAGGGGAATTAGGAAAAAGGTATAATATGCAAATGCATATTTATATTCCGACAATGGCTTATGACAATAAATATCAAGTACAGTTTGAAGTGAATACTTTAAATTTAGAAAACAATGTTCCGGAAAAGCAAAAGGAAAATAAAGAGGAAAAAGTGGATCAACAAGATGAAAGCGGAAATGTAATATTAGATAAGCAATTACAAAGGCATATTAATAAATATAACTTGAATAGAGAGAATCTAGATACTCCAATAACTAAGGAAGATTTATTAAAAGTTAAATCCTTAATAGTCGTTGAAGCTAAAAGTAAAGGAATACAAGACGTAAGCGGTCTAGAATATATGACGAACTTAGAAAACTTAACGTTGGAAGAAGTTAAGTTAGAAAATATACAATTTATCTCGAAATTGAGACAATTGAAGTTATTAAGTATAACCTATGGTGAACTTGAAGATATTAGACCTTTGGCTGAGTTAGAACATATTGAGTTTTTAAATTTGAGAAATAATAAAATTTCAGATTTAAGCCCATTAAGTCAAATAAAGAAGATTAAAACGCTAGATTTAAGTAGTAACTATATAAAAGATATTAAACCATTATTTACAGTGAAATCTTTAAAGGATTTGACTGTAGCAAATAATCAAATTAGTAATGATAACCTTGCTGGGATTGAGCAATTGAAAAATGTAAAGAATTTATCTTTAAGTAACAATGGACTTACGAATATTGAACATATTACATCAATGAAAAAATTAATAGAGTTAGATCTTGCTAAAAATGAATTAGAAAACATCGAACCTTTATCAAGATTGTCTACTGTACAATCACTTAATTTAGAAGAAAACTATATTTCAGATATAACGCCACTTAGTCACTTAACAGGCTTATATAATTTAAAGCTAGGTTCAAATGAAATTCGTGATGTTAGACCTGTTCAAGAGCTAGGAAAAAGAATGTATATCGATATTCAAAGACAAAAAATCTTTTTAGATAATGTAGAAAAAAATAAGGAAGTTAAAATACCCGTCTATAATTTACAAGGAGATCCAATTAACACCATTCAATTGAAGAGTGAAGATGGAATAGTTAATAATGGTTCTGTTAAATGGGGGACTACCGGTGAAAAAACATACGAATTTACGTTGGATATAAAGCCAGAAGAGAATCGTATTAAATTTAATGGAACAGTAATTCAAAATGTTGTTGAAAGATTAGATGAAATAAAGGAAACAATAAAAGAGGATAATGAACAAAAGGAAAATGTAATTCTCGATAAAACTTTACAACAACATATTAATAAAGAGAATTTAGGTAGAGAGAATTTAAACACTCCTATCACAAAAGAAGATTTATTACAGATTAAAAAATTAGAGATACTTAAAGAAAAAGGAAAAGAGATAAAAGATATAACAGGTTTAGAGTACATGACGAATTTAGAAAAATTCACTTTAGAAGGAGTAAGCTTGAAAAATATTGAGTTCATCTCAAACTTGAAACAATTGAACGATGTAAATGTATCTCATAATCAAATTGAAGATATAACACCGTTATCTTCATTGAAAAATTTACAATGGTTAAATCTTACAGATAATCGTATTAAAGATGTAACGGTTCTTGGCTCAATGTTAGACTTACTTAGTTTAAAATTAGCTGAAAATGAGATTCGTGATGTAAGGCCGTTAATACAATTAGGTCAGTGGGGAACAATTGATGTTAGAAGGCAAAAGGTCATTTTGGATGATGCAGAAATAAATAAAGAAGTGACAATTCCTGTATATGATTTAGAGGGAGAGCCAATTGAAAAGATTACACTAAAGAGTAAAGGTGGAACGCTTACTGATGAGGGAATCATTTGGAGTACTCTAGGAGAAAAAATATATGAATTTGATTTAGATGCAGATCATTATGAGACGGGCATATTATATAGTGGCATCGTCATGCAGAATATAGTAGAAAAATTAATACCGAAAGAAGAAGTAAAAGAGCCAACAAAAGAAGTTGAAGAAGCAAAAGAAGAAGTAAAAGAACCAACAAAAGAAGTTGAAGAAGCAAAAGAAGGAGTAAAAGAACCAACAAAAGAAGTTGAAGAGGTAAAAGAAGAAGTAAAAGAGCCAACAAAAGAAGTTGAAGAGGTAAAAGAAGAAGTAAAAGAGCCAACAAAAGAAGTTGAAGAGGTAAAAGAAGAAGTAAAAGAGCCGACAAAAGAAGTTGAAGAAGCGAAAGAGGAAGTAAAAGAGTCAACAAAAGAAGTTGAAGAAGCAAAAGAAGAAGTAAAAGAACCAACAAAAGAAGTTGAAGAGGTAAAAGAAGAAGTAAAAGAGCCAACAAAAGAAGTTGAAGAAGCGAAAGAGGAAGTAAAAGAGCCGACAAAAGAAGTTGAAGAAGCGAAAGAGGAAGTAAAAGAGCCAACAAAAGAAATTGAAGAAGCGAAAGAGGAAGTAAAAGAAGTAAAAGAAGTAAAAGAATCAGCAACAGGCTTGGATCAAGAGCAAAAAGGGAATAATCAAGTTGTTGAAAACGAGGGAAGAAAAGCAGACGCTTTAAATAAACAATATGCTAATAAGCCAGAGGAAGGCAAGAAATCTTTACCATCAACAGGCGGTGAAGCTAGCACATCGACTTTACTTTCTGGAATAACACTTGTTCTTTCCGCACTAAGTATGTTCGTATTTAGAAAGAGATTATTTAAGAAATAAATAACGTTTAATCTTATTATTAGATATAATTAATTTTTTCTTTTTTGAGAAGACATTATCATGGCAGTTTCATTAGAAACATGCATATGATGATGTCTTTTTGTATGAGAGAAGGATATTGCTGGGCATTTTCTAAGTGTATTAGAAATGGAAGAAAGTAGATTATTGTTTGGAGATAAAGGTTGATTTGTTCACGATATGTACAAATTGTAGGAAGAAATAATATGAAATATTGCATTTTATATTGTTGTATCTAGATTTTATGTTAAATTCTTGAATGGAATATTAAAATAGGGGGCAAGGATATGAACAAGAAATCAAAGATCAATAAAGTGATGCTTAGCATTAGTACAATGGCCTTATCGCTCGGGGCAATTCAAACTCATGTGTCAGCGGAAGAAAAAGTACCATATAATGTATTGCATTCGAAACCAGTTGGAATTGAAAAACCGGTAGATGAGATTGGGCACACTTCTAAAGCTGAGGAAACATTATCGTTTCAAGAACGTTTAAAAGTAGGAGACTTTTCACAGCGACCAGCAGCTGTTATGAAGAGTTCAGAAGTAAAGCAAGTTAAAGAAAGCTATTCAATGGCTGATTTAAACAAAATGAATGATCAAGAATTAGTTGAAACGTTAGGCAGTATTAAGTGGCACCAAATTACAGACTTATTCCAGTTTAATGAAGATGCAAAGGCTTTTTATAAAGATAAAGGAAAAATGCAAGTAATTATAGACGAATTAGCTCATAGAGGTAGTACATTTACGAAAGATGATTCAAAAGGAATTCAAACGTTTACTGAAGTGTTACGTTCAGCTTTTTATCTTGCATTTTATAATAATGAATTAAGCGCTTTAAATGAAAGAAGCTTCCAGGACAAATGTTTACCTGCTTTAAAAGCAATCGCAAAAAATCCAAACTTTAAGCTTGGAACAAATGAGCAAGATACAGTAGTATCTGCATACGGTAAATTAATTAGTAATGCATCAAGTGATGTTGAAACGGTGCAATACGCATCGAATATTTTAAAACAATATAATGATAATTTTAACGCATATGTAGACGATCGTATGAAAGGGCAAGCTGTGTACGATATGATGCAAGGCATTGATTATGATATACAGTCTTACTTAAATGAGGCTCGTAAAGAAGCGAATGAAACGATGTGGTATGGAAAAGTAGATGGGTTTATTAATGAAATAAATCGTATTGCTCTTCTAAATGAAGTAACGCCAGAAAATAAATGGCTCGTTAATAATGGAATTTATTTTGCTAGCCGTTTAGGAAAATTTTATAGCAATCCAAATAAAGGATTAGAAGTTGTTACACAAGCAATGCATATGTATCCACGTTTAAGTGAACCGTATTTTGTTGCAGTAGAACAAATTACAACAAACTATAACGGGAAAGATTATAGCGGGAATACGGTAGATTTAGAAAAGATACGTAAAGAAGGAAAAGAGCAGTACTTACCAAAAACGTACACATTTGACGATGGATCCATTGTGTTTAAAACAGGGGATAAAGTATCGGAAGAAAAAATTAAGAGATTGTATTGGGCAGCGAAAGAAGTAAAGGCGCAATATCACCGTGTAATCGGTAATGATAAAGCTTTAGAACAAGGTAATGCAGACGACGTATTAACGATAGTAATCTATAACACTCCAGATGAATATCAATTAAATAGACAACTGTACGGATATGAGACAAACAACGGTGGGATTTATATTGAAGAGACAGGCACATTCTTTACATATGAGCGTACGCCAGAGCAAAGTATTTATAGTTTAGAAGAGTTATTCCGTCATGAGTTTACTCATTATCTTCAAGGGAGATATGAAGTTCCAGGTTTATTTGGAAGAGGAGATATGTATCAAAATGAAAGATTAACTTGGTTCCAAGAAGGGAATGCAGAATTTTTCGCAGGATCTACTCGTACAAATAATGTAGTACCGAGAAAGAGCATCATTAGTGGATTATCATCTGATCCTGCAAGCCGTTATACAGCAGAGCGTACACTATTTGCTAAATATGGTTCTTGGGATTTCTATAACTACTCGTTTGCGTTGCAGTCTTACTTGTATACACATCAATTTGAAACATTTGATAAAATTCAAGATTTAATTCGTGCGAATGACGTGAAAAATTACGATACATATCGTGAAACTTTAAGTAAAGATCCGAAGTTAAATAAAGAGTACCAAGCTTATATGCAGCAGTTAATTGATAATCAAGATAAGTATAATGTGCCGGAAGTAGCAGATGATTATTTAACTGAACATGCACCAAAATCGTTAACAGAAGTGAAGAAAGAAATTAGTGAGACGTTGTCTATGAAAGATACAAAAATGACAAAACATGAGTCTCAATTCTTTAATACATTTACATTAGAAGGTACGTTTACAGGTAGTGTAACAAAAGGTGAATCAGAAGACTGGAACGCAATGAGTAAAAGAGTAAATGAAGCTTTAGAACAATTGGCGCAAAAAGAATGGAGCGGCTACAAAACGGTTACAGCATATTTCGTCAATTACCGTGTGAATAGTTCCAAACAATTTGAATATGATGTAGTCTTCCATGGTATCGCAAAAGATGACGGAGAGAATAAAGCTCCGACAGTTCATATAAACGGTCCTTATAATGGGCTTGTAAAAGAAGGAATTCAATTCAAAAGTGATGGATCAAACGACGAAGATGGAAAAATCGTTTCTTATTCATGGGAGTTTGGAGACGGAAGAACAAGTACGGAAGTTAATCCAGTACATGCATATGAAAAAGAAGGAACTTATAAAGTAGCGTTAAGAGTAAAAGATGATAAAGGAAAAGAGAGTAGAAGCGAGACAACTGTTACGATTAAAGATGGAAGTTTAACAGAATCTGAACCAAATAATCGTCCAGAGGAAGCAAATCGTATCGGGCTGAACACTACTATAAAAGGTAGCCTTATCGGCGGGGATCACACCGATGTTTATACATTTAATGTAGCAGCAGCGAAAGATATCGATATTTCTGTTTTAAATGAGTATGGAATTGGAATGACGTGGGTACTTCACCATGAATCAGATATGCAAAATTATGCTGCTTACGGTCAAGCTAATGGAAATCATATAGAAGCAAAATTAAATGCAAAACCAGGTAAGTATTACTTGTATGTATATAAATATGATAATGGCGATGGAACGTACTCATTATCACTAAAATAAGTGCTTTTCCAATGTATGTTTAACTTTACTTTTTGTGGAAAATAGTATATTATATAGATATATAATATATCGGTTATTTTCTAGGAGGAGCCTGTCACAATAGGTTTCTCCTGTTCTTTTTTAGAGGCCTGTCTTACAGGCTTTTCTTTAAAAGGTAAATAACTGAAAATTAAGAACGATAATCTTTGAAAGAGGTGGGGCATACACATAACAAAAAAGGGATTGTTTAAGAAAGGGGGATAAGAAATGGTCTTGTTTGGTTATCCGCTTGAAACAATTTATTTATATGGATTTATTATTGCTACTATACTCACTGTTATTTATATTTTCTTTGGAGATATATTTGAATCGATATTTAGTTTTGGGGGCGGATCTGTATCCGTTGTTACTTTACTACTTAGTTTCTTCGCTATGTTATGCGGACTTAGTTATATAGGAGAATATTTATTTTCCTTTAATAGCATTATTATTTTCGGGGCTGCATTTGCTATATCTTTTATCGGTGTTTTCATAATGAAAATATTAATTTTAAAACCGATTGCAGAAGCAGAGCAAAATACGGTGCAACGTATGGATGAATTCATTGGTCGCAAGGGAGAAGTCATTACGACAATTCCTACTGAAGGATTTGGAGAAGTGTTAATCTCCTCTCCATTTGGAAGTAATGCAATACCAGCGAAAGCAATTGGAAAGAAAGATATTTCACAAGGAACCGAGGTCATTATTGAGGGAGTTCAAGATGGTGTTTTACTTGTACAGAACATCGCTTATTCTTTAAAAAAACCAAAATTATAAGGGGGAATTTACATGACGATTCCATTAATTATCGGTGGAGTTTTACTCGCAATTTTAATTCTACTTATTTTAGTATTCATTACGAAGTATCGAACAGTTGGCCCAGATGAAGCATTAATTGTGACAGGGAACTGGCTTGGTGGTGGAAAGAATGTTGTTACCACTGATGATGGAAAGAAGATAAAGATTATCCGCGGTGGTGGTACTTTCGTTGTGCCAATTATGCAACGAGCAGAACTTCTTAGCTTATTAAACTACAAATTAGAAGTTGGAACACGTGATACGTATACGAAACAAGGTGTACCGATTACAGTAAACGGTGTTTCTATTATTAAAGTAGGATCGACAATTGAAGAAGTTTCTACAGCAGCTGAACAATATTTAGGAAAAGAAACGGAAGAGTTAAAAGTAGAAGCAAAAGAAGTTTTAGAAGGGCATCTCCGTGCTATCTTATCTTCTATGACAGTAGAAGATGCGTATAGTAATAGAGAGCAATTTGCTCAAAAGGTACATGAAGTAGCTTCTACAGATTTAAAGAAGATGGGACTTCGCATCGTTTCCTTTACAATTAAAGAAATAATGGATAAAAACGGATACTTAGATGCGCTTGGTCAGCCACAAATTGCAATGGTTAAGCGTGATGCAACAGTTGCGAATGCAGAGCGTGAAAAAGAGGCACGAATTGAAAAAGCTCGTGCTGAGAAAGAAGCAAAAGAAGCAGAATATCAACGTGATGCACAAATCGCTGAAGCTGAAAAACATAAGGAATTAAAAGTACAATCTTATAAGAGGGATCAAGAACAAGCTCGTGCAGATGCGGATCTTTCTTACGAATTACAACAGGCGAAAGCGCAACAAGGTGTTACAGAAGAGCAAATGCGAGTTAAAATCATTGAGCGTGAAAAGCAAATTGAATTAGAAGAAAAAGAGATTGCGCGTCGTGAAAAGCAATATGATGCAGAAGTAAAGAAAAAGGCAGATGCAGATCGCTATGCTGTTGAACAATCAGCAGAAGCGGAAAAAGTAAAACAAATGAAAAAAGCAGATGCAGATCAATATAAAATTGAAGCAGAAGCAAGAGCACGTGCAGAAGAAGTGCGTGTAGAAGGTTTAGCGAAGGCAGAAATTGAAAAAGCACAAGGTCAAGCGAAAGCAGAAGTACAGAAAGCGCAAGGTACAGCAGAAGCAGATGTTATCAGATTAAAAGGTTTAGCAGAAGCGGAAGCGAAACAAAAAATTGCAGAAGCATTTGAATTATATGGGCAAGCGGCAATTATGGATATGGTTCTTAAAATGCTTCCAAGTTATGCGAAAGAAATTGCAAGTCCACTTAGTAACATTGATAAGATTACAGTTGTCGATACAGGCGGCGGTGGTAAGAATAGCGGTGCTGGAAAAGTTGCGGGTTATGCGACTGATTTAATGGCAACGATGCAGGAGACATTAAAAGCTTCTTCTGGTATTGATTTAAAAGAATTACTAGAAGGATTCGCTGGAAAAGGTGCCGTGCAGCAGTTATCGAATGATAAACCTGTCGTATCTGTAGTAGAAGATAAGAAAAAAGAAGTAGAAAAAGATAAAGAATAGTAAGGTGGGCAGGACCTCTAGCATGTGCTAGAGGTTCTTCTGTGAATAATAATATTTCGGAAAATATACATTTTTATACATTGTTTTAATTATTTAATTTTTATAGAATGAATTATGTATGCAATAATCTTTTAAATTTAGAAAGATGAGTAAAGAGAAATAGAGAGTCTCATCAATCTATTTATATCTTATAATTTTTATAAATAGATTAATTATAATTTATTGCATGTAAAACGGTATGGAGGGGTAGGAATATGTTTCAAGGAAAATTAAGGAGTAGAAGCTTAAAAACAAAGTTACTTGTATCATTTATTATTATTTTGATTCTTCCAAGTATTGTAATTGGTTGGACGTCTTATCAGCAGGCGAAGACAAATTTTAATGAAACAATTTTGCAATCAGCAAAAGATAACGTGAAGATCTTAGATAATGTAATCAATAAAGAATTAGATAGTAAGAAAGTAGACGCAGCATATTTTACAAAATTATTCACTGGAGCGAGTTATCAAGCAGAACAGCTTCAAAACGTGCAAAATAAATTAGAAGAATATAATAAATTACATCCAGAAATGGAAGCAATATATACTGGATCTAGTAATGGGCAATTTATTCAATCACCGGCAATTCAAATGCCAGAAGGGTATAATCCGGCAGAAAGAGATTGGTATAAAGAGGCAGTGAAAAAAAGTGGAGAAGTAATTATTACGGCTCCATATAAATCAAAAACGACAGGAAATATTGTTGTTACAATAGCAAAACAAAATGAGGATAAAAGTGGCGTTCTCGGTATTGATTTAATTATTAATGATATTGTAAATACTTCGAAAATGGTTAATATCGGTAAAGAAGGGTATGTTGCAATTTTTGATCAGGATAAAAATGTGGTAGCACATCCAACGCTGAAGCCGGGGGAAAAGGTAGAAGAGAAACTTGAAAAGGAACTGTATAAACAAGAAACAGGTGATTTTCAATTTTCATTAGATGGCGAGGATCGCAATATCACTTTTAAAACAAATAAGCAAACCGGATGGAAAATAGCAGGGATTATGCCTTCAAAAGAAATTATTCAAGCGGCTGAACCTATTTTCTATAAAACATTAACTGTTATTGGTATCTCATTAATAATTGGTGGAATTGTAATTTACTTCATACTCGCTTCTATTATTAAACCGTTAAAACAACTTGTTATATCAGCAAGGAAAATTAGCGAAGGTGACTTAACGGAATCAATTGCTGTCCGTTCGCGGGATGAAATTGGACAGTTAGGAGAAAGTTTTAATGAGATGGCGGCATCATTACATGGTGTAATTTCAAATATTAATACTTCAGCTGGCCATGTAGCAGCTTCTTCGGAAGAATTAACAGCTAGCATGAAGCAAGCAAGTGAAGCAACAGAACAAATTACACAAGCGATGGAACAAGTATCGAGTGGGGCAGAAATACAAACGCGGGAAGTTGAAGAAGGAGCGACTCTGTTAGAAGAAGTGACAGAAGGAATTCAGCGTGTTGCAGATAGCTCTTCATTAGTATCCACAGCCTCTATGTATACGAAGCAAAAAGCTGAGGATGGCGGAAAGTTAGTGGAACAAACTGTGAATCAAATGCAATTAATTCATGAGTCTGTTTCACAGTCAGACAAAGTCATTTCTTTATTAGATGATAAGTCGAAGCAAATTGGAGCTATTCTAGAAGTGATTCAACATATTGCAGAGCAGACAAACCTATTAGCATTAAATGCTGCAATTGAGGCTGCAAGAGCTGGAGAGCAAGGAAGAGGTTTTGCAATTGTAGCAGATGAAGTACGGAAATTAGCAGAACAATCGGGACAGTCTTCTACGGAGATTGGTAAGCTAGTGAAAGAGATACAATTTGATATAAAAGAAACTGTAAGCTCTATGAATCAAGTTGGGACAGAGGTACAATCAGGGCTTGTAGTTGCAAATGAAACGAAGCAAAGCTTTGTAGAAATATTGAAATCTACAAATGATACAGTTGTACAAATTGATAGTATGGTAGAAGTAGCGAAACGAATGACGATAGATGCAAAACAAGTAAGTGCATCTATTAATGAAATTGCAGCAACGATTGAAGAAAATGCAGCAAGTGTTCAAAATATTGCTGGCTCCTCTGAAGAACAAGTAGCTTCAGTAGAAGAAATAAATTCAGCAGCAGTTCACTTATCGCAAATGGCTGAAGAATTACAAGAGATGATCGGTAAGTTTAAAGTATAATAACAAATAGTAAGAAACGAGGTAGTGGTTCTACTTCGTTTCTTTTTTATGGAGATAAAAATAAAGAAATGTGTAGTAACCGTGTTATGATTAAGTGTAATGATAAAAAACTGTATTTTCTTTAAATTCTATCTTTATTCATGTTAGGGGAATGGTTTTGAAATTTAAAAAATTAAAACTACAACCGAGAATTACATTAACTATTAGTACACTTATTCTTGTTGTGCTTATGCTAACAAGTTATTTATTTTACTATATATTATCTGGAACAGTAGAAGAGCAAATTGGTAAAAGGGCTTTGCATGTTGCGAAAACAGTTGCAGCTATACCAGAAATCGGGGAAGCTTTTCAAAAAGAAAATCCAGCTTCTATTATTCAGCCGATTGCAGAAAAAATTCGAATTGATACAGATGCTGATTTTATTGTGGTTGGAAATAAAGAAGGGATTCGTTATGCACATCCTAAGAAAGATAAAATAGGAGAAGCAATGGTTGGTGGAGATAACAAAGGAGTTCTATTAGAAGGGAAATCTTACGTTTCGAAAGCAACGGGATCATTAGGACCGTCGTTACGCGGAAAAGTTCCAATCCGTAATCAGGATAATGAAATTATTGGCGTAGTATCTGTTGGGTTTTCAATGGATGATATTCATGGAGCGGTAGAAGTGTATGGGAAGCGTGTGTTTTGGATCACAGTAATAGGTCTGTTAATTGGGATAATCGGCTCTATATATTTAGCGGGAAGTATAAAAAGAATGATGTTTGGAATGGAACCAGAAGAAATTTCCTCCTTATACGAAGAACATAGTACTGTGATTCAATCTGTACGTGAAGGGATTATCGTAATTGATAAAAATGGAATGGTTAGTTTAGTCAATCAAGCGGCATACGATATTCTTTCTTTAAATAAACGGCGAAGTATCATTGGAGAATTTATTTTAAATGTTATCCCTAATTCATCGATACTCGAGGTACTTCAAAACGGTGAGGAACAGTTTGATCGGCAATTAAATATAAGAGGGCAGGCTGTTATTGCTAACCGTCTACCTATTAAAGTAAATAATAAAGTTACTGGCGTTGTATCGAGCTTACGTTTGAAATCTGAAATGGATCAGTTAACGGCAGAATTGTCTCAGACGAAGCAATATACAGAGGCATTACGGGCACAAACACATGAATATAACAATTTGTTGTATACGCTTTCAGGTCTTATTCAATTAGAGTCATATGAAGATGCCTTAGAACTTATTCATAAGGAAACGGCGGTATATCAAGATTTTGTTCAATTTATTATGAAGCGAATTCAAAATCCGTGGCTAGGTGGAATTTTAATTGGATTCTATAATAGGGCACGAGAGTTGAAGATTGATTTTGTACTAGATCGAGAAAGTAGTTTAGAAAAGTTAAGTCCACATATTGAGAGTAATTATGTCGTTTCGATTTTAGGAAATTTAATTACGAATGCATTTGAAGCAATTGAAAGAAACCAAGAGTATGACAAGAGAGTTAGAATGTTTGTAACTGATATCGGAGAGGAAATATTAATTGAAGTGGAAGATTCAGGACAAGGGATTCAAGATGAAATAATTACAAGTATATTTTATAAAGGCTTTTCGACGAAAGAAGGAGAAAAGCGAGGATATGGATTAGCCAAGGTAAAAGAGTTAGTAGAAGATTTAAATGGAAGTATTGCAATCGAAAAAGGGGATTTAGGTGGTGCATTATTTATTATTGCATTACCGAAAGAGAGAGGCGAATTGTAATGGCTGAGGAGATTGAAGTGTTGATTGTAGAAGATGATATTCGGATTGCGGACATTCATCGCCGTTTTACTGAAAAAATTGAGGGGTTTAAAGTGATTGGAACAGCAACGACCGGAGAACAAGCGAAAGAATGGCTAGAGTTTGTGAAGCCACAGCTCGTTTTATTAGATGTGTACTTACCTGATATGCAAGGAACGGAACTTGTCACATATATTAGGCATCATTTACATGATACTGACATTATTATGATTACAGCTGCGTCGGAAACAGATGTAGTACGACATGCTTTACGAGGCGGAGTAACAGATTATATCGTAAAGCCACTTATGTTTGACCGATTTAAAGCGAGTTTGGAAAGTTACCAAAAAAAGATTGTGCAGTTAAAGAAAAATAATCAATTATCTACAGAACAAATTGAACATTTATGGTCTCAAAGGGGCGTGAAGGGAAATCAAATAGAATATGCCCCAAAAGGGATAGATCCTTTAACTTTAGCAAAAATAAAAAAGCACATGTTAACAGTTAATGAAGAAGGAATTACTGCAGAAGTGTTAAGTTCAATGGTTGGGGTAAGTCGATCAACAGCGAGGCGCTATTTAGAGTATTTAATATCTGGAAAGAAAGTACATGCAGAGCTTATATATGGAAGTGTAGGGAGACCGGAGAGAAGGTATTTTCTCGTTTCTTCATAACAAAAAACAGTAGAGGATTGCAGTTTCTCTACTGTTTTTCGCGTCTTATATTGGAATAATCCCAATTACAATTCCAGTAATCAACATCACCATTGTCGTTCCAACAGCCCACAATAAAGTAAAGCGTTGGTGTTCACCAAAATCAACTTTTGCCATTCCGACTAATAAATAAGTGGAAGCAACGAGTGGGCTTAATAAATGAACGGGTTGACCGAGCAAGGAAGCACGTCCCATTTCAGCTGCACTAACTCCGTAAGCCGCAGCTGCTTTTGTTAAAATAGGTAATACCCCGAAGTAAAAAGCATCGTTGGACATGAAAAATGTAAACGGCATACTTAGAAGAGCTGTAATAATTGGAAGCTGGGGTCCAAGTGCATCTGGTATGAGAGTAACTACACTTTGAGCCATTGCATCTACCATTTTGGTTCCAGATAGAATACCTGTGAAAATTCCAGCAGCAAATACGAGAGAAACAACCGCTAATACGTTTCCTGCATGAGAAGCAATACGTTCTTTTTGCTGTTCTAAGTTTGGATAGTTAATCATAACAGCAATAGCAAAAGCAACTGTAAATAAAACAGGTAACGGCATAACTTCTAGTATGAGACAGACGAGCAAGGAAACAGTTAATAAAAAGTTAATCCATAGCAGTTTAGGGCGTTTATGTACTTCAGCTTCGACTGTTGCAGCTTGTTCATCCATTGTTTGCATTTGTTTTAAATACTGTACATCCATAATTCCTAAACGTTTTCTTTCTTTTTTTCCAAGATAGTAGGCAACGAAAACTACCCAAATTGCACCAGCAATCATTCCTGGTATAAGTGGTGTAAAGAGCTCTGATGCATCTAGTCCAAGTGCACTCATAACCCGGGCTGTTGGTCCACCCCAAGGTGTAAGATTTGTCACACCTGCTCCTAACATAACAACTCCCGCTAATATAAGTGGATTCATTCCAAGACGTTTATATAGTGGGTACATTGCGGAAACAGTAATCATATACGTTGTTGTTCCGTCACCATCTAATGAAACGATAATAGTAAGGATAGCTGTACCAACAACAATTTTTAACGGATCACCTTTTACAAATTTTAAGATTTTACTAATGACAGGGTCGAATAAACCGCTATCAATCATAATTCCGAAATATAAAATGGCGAACATAAGCATAATACCGGTAGGTGCTAGCTTTTTAATCCCCTCTAGCATCATAGGACCCATGTCTGCATAAAAGCCGCCAATTAATGCGAAAGTAATTGGAATTAATATTAATGCTACTAATGCTGACATACGTTTAGTCATAATTAAAAACATAAAGACAAATACCATTGCAAATCCAAGTAGAGCTAACATTTGATCTCCCCCTCAAAAAAAATGATTACGCTTTCAAAATAAAATAAAAATTCAGAAAAAAGGTTTTTTGTTTATCATAAAAGCATCCATTCAAATGGTAAATAATTTGAAAAATAACATCATTAGAAGCATAATTTTTATTTTGGTCATTTTGTTCACGAAGGTAATTTTGAATTTTTAAAAAGATAATTTACTTCGCACAAGAATGGTAGAATAAGGTGAAAATAGCGAAGCGTGAAGTAGGGAGTAGATTTTGAATGGAAACAAGAATAGAAGAGATTTATAGTTCGTGTAAAGGAAGAGTAGAAGAGATTTTTATTAATGAATCCTCTTACGTATATGAATGGGAAAAATTAATGATGATTCGAAAGCACGATGGTGAGCTTGAAAAAATCGGGGTTGGGATCAGTGGAAATATAAGATTAGTAAATGTAGAAGTTGGACAGGAAATTGATATGGATACATTATTAGTTAAGATAGAAGATGATTTGTTAATTACTGGTTGTGAATGATGAGAGATGTGTAGAAATAACTGCACATCTCTTTTTTGTTCCATATATTACAAAAAGAACAATGTTTTTTCACAGATCTCACACAACTTTTTGATATTCTTCTAGTGGAGTATACGGTTTTTAGGGAGGAATATTGATGAGGATAAAATATGTCGTACTTGCTATATGTTTATGTTTCTTATTTACGATAGTGGGATGTGGGAAAAAGGAAACAACAGCTGTGGCAATTGATGAGAAACATGATAAGTGTGATATTTGCCAAATTGGGGTAACGGATAATCAATTTGCAACAGAAATCATTTTAGAAAATGGAAAAGCGTTAAAGTTTGATGATATTGGTTGTATGTATAAATGGATGGAGATTAATTCAGGTGAAAAGACGAAAGAAAAATTTGTTCGAGATTATGATTCGAAAGATTGGATTTCGTTAGAAGATGCCACTTACGTATATGATAAAACAATAACGACACCAATGGCTTATAATGTCATTTCATTTAAAAATAAAAAAGATGCAGAGAGCTTTGTATCTAACTATAAGGGGAAAGTTCTTTCGTATAAAGAGCTATCTGAGCATAAATGGGAAATGAATAAAGAGATGATGGGGAAACCAACAAAAGGGAATACCGGTGGGCATTCTCATTAAAGTGAAGAAGTATTTATAATGTAGGACAGCCATGTATGGTTGTCCTTTTCTATTATTACTCAGGTGCAAATATAGAAAAGGTGTAAAATTTTCAGAAGAACGGTTACAATGGAATATAGTAACCTAAAGCAATCATTTATGTACTTTTTAGAAATGTATACAAATGCGGTAAAAACGTGCTAAACTAATTGCTTCATAATGTTAATGATGAGGCCATCAGGCGTATCATTCCAATAGGTTGAGAAACATAGAATAAGCTTAAGATAATCCGATTAAAGAAGGAATATAAAGGGCTTATGGATAAATGTACTCAGGAAGAGTTATTGTATGTGATGGAGGAATGGTTAAGAAAACATTATCTTTCATAGGAGCTGTAGTTGTGAGAAAACAAAAAATTTTATTATGTATGTTATTAGGACTTTTAATGACGGTAGTGGCTTGCGATAAGCAAGAAGAACCAGAATCGAAACCGGTTCATGTGAAAAACGAAAAGAAAAAAGAAAAGCATAAAGAACAAGAAGAAGTTAAAGAAGAAAAAAGTATAAATTTAATGGACAAACAGTTATTACTTTCAGCGACTCTTGGAGACACAGAGACAGCTATGAAGCTAATTCAGGATGGAGCGAATATAAACGTAGAAGGTGACAACCGAGAAACGCCTATCCTTGCAGCAACGTACCAAAATCATGTAGAGACAGTTAAAGCATTAATTGGTGCAGGTGCTAATATTGAAGTCAAAGATGAGAAACAAAGCAATCCATTCCTTTATGCAAGTAGAGAAGGGTATACGGATATTGTAAAAGTATTAATTAATGCAGGAGTTAATACGAAAGAAACGACTAAGTCAGGTGGCACAGCACTCATTTCTGCATCTGAGCGTGGTCATGTAGAGGTTGTTAAAGAATTATTAGAGCATACAGATATTGATGTGAATTATAAGAATGAACGTGGTGGAACAGCTTTATTAGAAGCAATTGTATTGGGAAATGGTAGTGAAAGCCATAAGAAAGTAATTCAAATGCTTATTGACCACGGGGCAGATGTAAATATGGCCAATAAGGAAAATATTACGCCGCTGCAATATGCTGAAAAAAGAGGTTTTAAAGATATTACGAATATGTTGAGGATAGCTGGAGCGAATGAAGTAGTGCAGCCGCAACCACAACCGGTGGAGTAACAAGAAGAAGCAATAAAGAGTGCGAAATAATCCCATTTAGATAGACAGAATGAAGAAGTCATTTTAGTATGATTGATTCAGTAATGTGTATTTAAATGGGATTTTTGTTTTGAAAAAATTATTTAAAAAGAGGAATAGATAAGTAGTTCTTATGTACGTATTTTATAAAGCTTTGCTATATGGAATTTATATACATAACTGCTAAGGAGGATATAAATGCGATTTTCAGAACTTGAGTTAATAGCAATTCAGGCAGAGGTTTTATTTGTTCATAATCAAGTAGGAAGAATAAAGAGTGTAAATGAACAGGGAAATCCGAAAGCACCACGTTTTTTTCTTAGCAAAACTCGTGAAGGGAATATAACGAGGTATCATTATAAACTGCATGGTGAAATGATAAGTAAGATTGAGAAATTAATTCGAGAATGCTCAAATCACATTGAGATAGCAAAGATCATTAAAGTATTAAATGAAGAGAGAACGGTGGAGAATTGGAGAATATTTGGGTGGGTCCTGCTTTCATGTTCCCTAATAATTTACATAAGCCAACTAGAACGATACAAATAACAGAGAAGAATAAAGAGCTTTTGCGAGAAAATTTTTCTAATCTAATAGAACAGATGGAATGGAGGCGACCTTATTTTGCAATTGTAAAAAATGAAAAGGTAGTTTCTATATGTTGCAGTGCCAGAAGTACGCCCGTAGCTGCTGAGGCAAGTGTGGAAACTTTAGTGGAGTTTCAAGGGAATGGATATGGTGCTGATGTCGTTACAGCTTGGGCAATATCAATACAAGAGGAAAAGCGTATTCCGCTTTATAGTACTTCTTGGGATAACTTTGCTTCGCAAGCAGTGGCAAGAAAACTAGAATTGATTAATTATGGAATGAATTTGCATATCACTTAAATTTTAAACACAGTTGTTTGCTGTTGGAGTTTATTCGTATATCTAGATTATTGTAAAATTGATATGGTGAATATTAACATCTAATTAACAATTTATCAAAACTGACTTAATAAATGCGTAATATAGTAAAGGTAACAAAATAACTAGGGTAGAGAACATTTGAGAACACCCGCTTACATATAACGTGCCGCTTTCTTAAGTGTGCTCTATTCCCTAGAGTTCAAATAAGGAGAAAGGTGTTCTATGTAAGTAGGTGTTTTTAGTTTG
This sequence comes from Bacillus sp. NP247, assembly GCF_018966865.1. Taxonomy (NCBI): domain Bacteria; kingdom Bacillati; phylum Bacillota; class Bacilli; order Caryophanales; family Bacillaceae; genus Bacillus; species Bacillus sp. NP247. Next base: position 3,233,293 of record NZ_CP076653.1, read on the forward strand.
GATAAAAATAGAAAAGCTAGGTGGAAGAAATGTTTAAAGAACCTTATATTGCGATGATAAAGGATTGGAAAGGGTACAAAACATATAAAAAATTACCGAAAACAGTTTTTCTTATGACTGGTTCAATGCTGGAGTTACCAGAGCGTGTATATGAATTACAGAAACATGGACATGATGTATTTCTTCATTGTGATTTTATACAAGGTTTAAATACGAATACAGAGGAAGCTCTTTTGTATATTCAAGATGTTATCGGAGCACAAGGCATTATTTCAACAAAAGGTTCGACAATTCGAAATGCCAATAAAATTGGATTAAAAACGATTCAACGTATTTTTATTGTCGATACTTTATCTCTTACAAAATCAATTGAAAATTGTAAAACGACTAAACCGAATGCAGTAGAGATTATGCCTGGTATTATGCCTTCAATTATTAAGCAGCTAGCAGAGAAAATAGAATTTCCTATTATTGCAGGCGGACTAATTCAAACGAGAGAAGACGCGGAAATTGCAATTCGTGCAGGAGCAAGTGCAATTTCGGCGAGTCATTATGAAGTGTGGATACAAGAAGAAAAAAGGAGTGCAACCTTGTGATCGAATTGAAAGATGTTTCAAAGGTATATAAAAATGCGGAAGAGACAGCGGTTAAAGACGTATCAGTTCATATTAAGAAGGGAGAATTTTTTGTTTTAGTTGGGCCTTCGGGATGTGGAAAAAGTACATTACTACGAATGATCGCTGGCTTAGAAGAAATCTCTTCGGGAGATTTAATGATTAATGAACGTGTTGCAAATGATTTAGAGCCGAAAGACCGTAATCTATCAATGGTATTTCAAAATTATGCACTATATCCACACTTAACTGTAGAAGAAAATATTTTATTTGGACTTAAGGTAAGGAAGGTACAAAAAGAAGAGCGACAAAAGCGATTAATGGAAGCTATTGAAATGGTAGGACTGAAAGAGTATGTGAAAATGAAACCGGGCCAATTATCAGGCGGACAAAGACAGCGTGTTGCGCTTGCCAGGGCGATCGTGAGTCAAGCACCGATTTGTTTAATGGATGAACCACTTTCGAATTTAGATGCGAAATTACGTGCCCAAATGAGGATTGAAATTAGAGAAATCCAGCAACGACTAGGAATTACGATGATTTACGTTACTCACGATCAAATAGAAGCGATGACTATGGGAGATCGTATCATGGTCTTAAATAAAGGAAGTATACAACAAGTTGGAACACCTCTTGATATATACAACGAACCAGCAAACGAATTTGTTGCAAGTTTTATAGGTTCTCCCTCTATGAATATAAATGATGGAGAAGTGGATAAAGAAAAAGGCGTATTACATATAGGTCAACTGCAAATTCCATTATCTACTGGACAATTAAAGCAATTACCAGAAGGAACTATTCGAATAGGCATGCGTCCTGAGCATATTGCACTGTCCGAGGAAGGACAAGAAGTGACGCTGCAATCTGTAGAAGTATTAGGGAATGAATCTATATTAAACTTTGCGGTAAATGGAACAACTTGGAGTGCGAAAGTCATCGGACAGTTACTCCTGAACAAAGGTGACAAAGTAAAATTATTATTCTCGCAAGAAAAGCTATGCTTCTTTCACCAAAATACGAATGAAAGATTAAAAGTGGTAGCTGAAGAAGAGCTGAAAGTGGGGGCGAAATAATGATTGAGGTAGGCAAGTTACCAGTTCAAACAAAAGTATTAAAAAAGAAGAATTTATGGGGCAAAACGAAAGAGTTAAGAACGGGATTATTATTTCTAGCACCATCCATCTTGCTATTTTCAATTTTTCTGTTCTATCCATTGTTTAGGACGATTTACTATAGTTTTTATTTAACAGATATACACGGAGAAGCAAATCTTTTTGTGGGCCTAGAAAATTATCAATATTTATTTTCTGATCCTGCTTTCTACAAAAGTGTAAAGTCAACTTTATTATTTGTTTTATATACAGTGCCTACTAGTATTGTATTTGCTTTATTTCTTGCATTAATTGCAAATGAGACAGTAAAAGGTATTGGATTGTTCCGGGTGCTCTTTTCTTCAACGATGGGGATATCGGTAGCTGCTAGTGCAGTGATTTGGTTATTTTTATTCCATCCAAGCGTAGGGCTATTTAATAATATATTAGCCTCTATGAATCTCCCTGCAATTGCATGGTTAACGAGTCCAGACTGGGCATTATTTTCTGTATCTGTTACAACTGTTTGGGTGAATACAGGATTTGCATTTTTAGTTATATTAGGTGGTTTACAAAATATTGATACGTCTTTATATGAGAGTGCATCTATAGATGGTGCTAGTTATTTATATAAGCTTAGCCGAGTTACATTACCGATGCTATCACCAACTTTATTTTTTATCGTGACAGTAACTTTGATTAGTGCATTTCAAAGCTTTGGGCAAATCGATATTTTAACACATGGTGGACCGAATGATGCAACGAATTTAATTGTGTACTCGATTTATAAAGAGGCATTTGTGAATCATCAATTTGGAACGGCAAGTGCACAAGCGATGGTATTATTTGTTTTCATTTTCATTGCTACATTACTTCAATTCAAGTTTGCAGAGAGAAAGGTGCATTATAAATGATCGTGAAAAAGTGGAAACAAAATTTCCTATTATACATGCTGCTCATTATTAGTGCAGTAATGGTGTTTTTTCCTGTACTCTATGCGTTTTTAATAAGCTTTATGACACCAGATGATATTCAAATGAGAAGGTTATTTCCGACTCAATTTACTTTTGATAATTTCATTAATATTTTTCAAAAAGTACCGCTTTTTACATATTTATACAACAGTTTGGTTGTATCGACAGTTGTTATGTTTGGACAACTTATCGTATCAAGTTTAGCAGCTTATGCTTTTGTCTTTCTTCAGTTTAAAGGAAGGAACTTTATTTTCTTCTTGTTTATTTCAACGATGCTCATTCCGTGGGAAGCGACGATGGTACCAAACTTTTTGACGATTCAAAACTTCGGATGGATCAATAGCTTTGCTGGGATGACAGTGCCATTTTTTGCAACAGCTTTCGGTATTTTTTTACTACGTCAGCATTTTATGACACTTCCAAATGAATTGAAAGAAGCTGCTTTTATTGAAGGGATTGGAAATGTAAGATTTTTATTCAGTGTTGTAATTCCGTATTGTAAAACGAGTTTTATTACGCTTGGAGTATATAGCTTTTTAACAACATGGAATATGTATTTATGGCCACTTTTAGTGACCACTGATGAAAGAGTAAGAACAGTTCAAATTGGTGTGAAGCAGCTCCAGTCTCAAGAAGTTGCAACTGATTGGGGAAGTGTAATGGCTGGTGTTACTGTTATCGTAATTCCAACATTGATTTTATTATTTTTAGGACAAAAGCAATTGCAACAAGGATTAACAAAAGGTGCAATTAAATAAGCATACATAGGAAAAGGTGGGATTGAGATGAGTTTATTGAAAAAAGGTACTGCTCTTTTAATGGCAGCCACAGTGGCATTAACCGGAGCAGCTTGTTCAAGTAGTAAAACAGAGGGGAAATCTGAAGCACAGGCAAAAGTAGCCCATGTTGAAAAAAATGGTGATAAAACTGTAATTCGCTTTTGGCATGCGATGGGTGGAAAAACACAAGGTGTGCTAGATGAGCTTGTTGCAGACTATAATAAGTCGCAGAATAAATACGAGATAAAGGCAGAGTTTCAAGGAACATACGAAGAGTCTTTAACGAAGTTTAAAACGATGTCTGCAACGAAAGAAGCGCCAGCTCTTGTTCAATCAAGTGAAATTACAACAAAATATATGATTGATAGCAAAAAGATTACACCTATTGATAACTGGATTAAAAAAGATAAGTACGATACATCAAAATTAGAAAAAGCAATTACGAATTATTATTCAGTTGATGGAAAAATGTATTCTATGCCATTTAATTCATCTACACCAGTATTAATTTATAATAAAGATGCCTTCGCAAAGGCCGGATTAGATCCAGAGAAAGCTCCGAAAACATATGCGGAATTAAAAGAAGCAGCGAAAAAGTTAACGATAAAAGAAGGCGGAAATGTAAAACAATATGGATTCTCTATGCTGAACTATGGTTGGTTTTTTGAAGAATTATTAGCGACACAGGGCGGTCTATATGTAGATAAAGAGAATGGGCGTAAAGATGCAGCAACGAAAGCGGTATTTAACGGAAAAGAAGGTCAAAAAGTATTTGGGATGTTAGATGAATTGAATAAAGCTGGTGCACTAGGAAAGTACGGGGCAAGCTGGGATGATATTCGTGCAGCGTTCCAGTCTGGACAAGTTGCTATGTATTTAGATTCTTCAGCTGGTGTTCGTGATTTAATTGATGCATCGAAGTTTAATGTAGGCGTTTCGTATATTCCATATCCAGAAGATTCGAAACAAAATGGTGTTGTCATTGGCGGTGCATCATTATGGATGACGAATATGGTTTCAGAAGAAACACAGCAAGGTGCTTGGGACTTTATGAAATATTTAACGAAACCAGACGTACAAGCAAAATGGCATACAGCAACAGGATATTTCTCAATTAATCCAGAGGCATATAATGAGCCGTTAGTAAAAGAACAATATGAAAAGTATCCACAGCTAAAAGTAACAGTAGATCAACTGCAAGTAACGAAGCAATCTACAGCAACGCAAGGGGCATTAAGTAGTGTATTCCCAGAATCACGAGATGCAGTTGTAAAAGCATTAGAAGCAATGTATGATGGAAAGAATAGTAAAGAAGCGTTAGATGAAGCTGCAAAAGCAACAGATAGAGCGATTAGTATTTCAGCTCGTACAAGTCAAAAATAAAAGAAAGCCGTATCCTTAAGAAGGATACGGCTTTCTTTACAGGGAGATAAGGGATCAAAGAAATGATGAACTCTTATCTTTTTTATATGAGTAAAGAGTCTAGAATGAATTTTGTCCTTCTCATTATTTGTTTAATTCCATTGCAACTTGTTTACCATTTACGAAAACCTCTGCCACCGCTACTACAATTTCCATCACTTTTTTCATATCTCATCTCTCCTTTTTTTTGTTCCATTTCTTATTTTTAGTATAAGAAAATGCAGTAATTACAACTATCGAATTGGATGACAAGGGGATTACATTGTTGTAAGGATAATAGTTTTATTTGTAATAAATACTATCTCGGATTAGTATTCAGAAATTTCTGTTGTTTTATTCTATAATTAGAAAGAGAATGGTTTAGAAAGAAGGGGGAAGAAATGAAGAGAATACTTGTTATTAGTGATATTCACGGAGAAATAGAGAAATTCGAACAGTTATTGGAAAAAACTCAATACGATGCAAAACAGGATCAACTAATATTAATTGGGGATTATGTAGATCGTGGTTCAAATTCACGTGCTGTCATTGAAAAGGTGAAAAGGTTAAAAGAAGAGGGAGCCTTCGTTTTAAAGGGAAATCATGAAGATATGATGATTAAAGCGTTAACGACAGATGAGGAACGTTCATGGAATCATTGGGTAAAAAGAAATGGTGGCGATAAAACATTATATAGCTATGGATTCCTAGAAGAAGATATTGCGATTAATGAGGAAGACTTCCAAAAGCCGATTTTACAATCTCATGTATTAGAAGAACATGTAAAGTTTATTCAAGAATTAGATCATTACATTGAAACAGAAGAGTATATATTTGTACATGCTGGTGTTGAGCCGATGAAACGAGTTTCTGAGTGTGAACCATATAATTTAATGTGGATACGTAATGAATTTCATAGCGAGTATAGTGGTGAAAAGGTTGTTGTCTTTGGACATACGGAAACAAAAACGCTTCATGGTAATGATGATTGCGGAGTATATTTTGGTAGTAATCGTATTATAGGAATTGATGGCGGTGCTGTGTATGGTGGTCAGTTAAATTGTTTGGAGTTGCCGAGTAAAAAGGTATATGTAGTAAAAGAATGAAAGAGATAAATTTATCTCTTTCATTCTTTTATTAAGGAGAAGTTAAGAAATAGCTTTCATAATAAAGTCTTAAAACCATATCCAATTCAAACACTTATATAGCAAAAGAAAGTATTCGCATTATGTGATTGCTTTCTTTTGCTATTATGAGAAGTAATGTAATAATAAAAGAAAAAGAGAATTGAAATATATTGTGGAAGGTGTGAACGGCTAATGCGCCTATTAGTAGTAGAAGACAATGCTTCTTTATTAGAGTCTATTGTCCAAATTTTACGTGATGAATTTGAAGTGGACACGGCAATGAATGGGGAAGACGGTTTATTTTTAGCATTACAAAATATATATGATGCAATATTACTTGATGTCATGATGCCAGAAATGGATGGATTTGAAGTTATCCAAAAAATACGTGATGAAAAGATTGAAACGCCAGTCCTATTTTTAACAGCGAGAGATTCTTTAGAAGATCGAGTGAAAGGATTGGATTTTGGCGGAGACGACTATATCGTAAAGCCGTTTCAAGCACCAGAACTAAAGGCGAGAATTCGTGCTTTACTACGCAGAAGTGGTAGTTTAACAACAAAGCAGACAATTCGATATAAAGGAATTGAATTGTTTGGAAAAGATAAAGATGTTCAAGTAGATGGACAAGATATTAAGCTCACATTAAAACAGTATGAACTTTTAGAGTATCTTGTTCAAAATAGCGGGAAGATTTTAATGCGTGAACAAATTTTTGATCGTGTTTGGGGATTTGATTCAGATACGACAGTAGCGATTGTAGAAGTGTATGTGCATCATTTACGTAAAAAATTAGAGCCATTCGGTTATCAGAAAGATATTCAAACTGTTCGTGGTATTGGATATATATTAAAAGAACAATGAAAAAAGGAAGTATGTTTCAAAAAACACGCATTCGTTTGACTATAGTGAACTCATTAGTATTTATCCTATTAATAGGAGTGTTAGGTAGTATTGTTTATTCGTACACATATAAGCGTATTTATAATGAAGTGGATCAATCTATAAAAATGATGGCTCAGTATAGAGAAAAACTAGATGTTAAAATACCACCAAGAAAACGCATGGAGAATATCCAAATTGGAGATCCGCGGGTAACTAGAATAACTTGGAATGGGAAAATAGTGAAAATAGAGGGCGATAACCGTAAATTTCGTTCTATTTTTGAAGAGAATTTGGAAAAGTTTTCTCCAAAAAAGTTAGAAGATTTGCAAGATATTGAAGTACAAGGACGATATTTTAGAGCATTTTCGCTTCAAAAAGATGGAGAAATAGTGCAAATCGTGCGAGATACAACAGCTGAAGAAGGAATGCTAAATACTTTATTTTTAATTCTCGTTATAGGTTGTAGCGTAGGAAGCCTATGTGCAATAGGAATCGGCTTTTTCCTAGCTGGTAGAGCACTCATACCTATTCAAAATTCATGGGAGAAACAGCAGCAGTTCGTTTCCGATGCATCGCATGAATTAAGAACGCCACTTGCAGTTATTCAATCAAAAACGGATGTGTTATTTCAGTCACCATCCGCTACGGTAGAGGAAAAGGCGATGGATATCTCTACAATTTCAAAGGAATGTAGGCGGTTATCGAAACTCGTTAGCAACTTATTATTGCTAGCACGTTCTGATTCTAATCAAATTGAGATGGACAAGAAAACATTTGAAATGGATAAATTGTTGGAAGAAATCGTAGATCCATATAAAGAAATTGCTTCTTATCAAGAAAAAGAGATGATATTAAAAGTAGAACGTGACATATCGTTTATCGGGGATAGAGAGAGAGTCCATCAAATGATGGTCATACTATTAGATAATGCGATGAAGTATACGAATGAAGGCGGGCATATTCAAATCGATTGCACGCAAACGAGCAGTTCAATTCGTATACAGGTGAAAGATGATGGTATAGGAGTGAAAGAAGCGGATATTCCCAAATTATTTGATCGTTTTTATCAAGGGGATAAAGCGAGAAGTACATCAGAGGGCGCGGGATTAGGTCTTTCAATTGCAAATTGGATTGTAGAAAAGCATTACGGAAAAATATCAGTAGAGAGCAAATGGGGAGAGGGTACCTGTTTTGAAGTGATTTTCCCTAAAAACCAAAAAATATAAATGAGAAGACGATCTTGTTTTTACAAGGTCGTCTTTTTTTAAGGGAAAGTTAAGGAACTGTTTATATTATGTATTGCATAAAGAAAGTTCGTTACATGAAGAAGCGATTATAGAGGTGTATGTGAGTGTATTTTATCGATCATAATGTTATCTCGAGCAGCGATGAGATGTATGTATAGTATTAAAAAAATTATGGGAATGATGGAAAAGAAAGTGTAAGAGGGAGGAATTAATTTTGCAAAAGAAAATGATGACGGTATTCACTATTGGAGTAATGAGTTTTAGTATATTAGGGGGGGCCTCTCCTTTTGAAGCACCAAAAGAAAAGACAGATTACGCGCAGCGCAGTAAAGAGCAATTAAACAATGGAAAGGTCCATGCAATAAATACAGAAGAGAAAGCAGAGAAATTAGGAATTGAAACGGAAGGGAAAGAACAAATTACGCTAGAAAAAGAAATTCATGAAACGGAAGTAGGAAGAGAAGCAGAACAGTTAGGGATTTCGACGGAAGGAAAAGATGTTGGAACTCTTTCAGAAGAAATCTATGAAACAAAAGTAAAGCAAGAAGCGTTAAAGCTGGGCATATCTATAGAGAATACATCGATTGTGAATTTAATTACTCAAATTAATACGATTAAAATTAATGATGAAGCGGATAAATTAGATATTTCGACAAATGGAAAAGAAATAGAAGACATTGCAGAAGAAATCTACGGAACGAAAGTAAGAGAAGAAGCAGGAAAGCTAGGTATTTCACAAAAAGGAAAAGAGATAGAAGAGTTAGCGCAAGAAGTGTACGAACAAAAAGTACAGGAAGAAGCAAAAAAATATCATATTGATTTGTACGGTAAAGATATATATCAAGTATTAAGAGAAATTAATGAACAAAAAGTATTACAAATGGCAGATGAGCTAAATATGGACAAAATGAATATGAACATTCAAGAGTTAACAGAAAAAATAAAAAAAAATCAGCCTGAAAAAGGAAAAGAATTAAATTTTGTACCGATGATTCGAACGGATGCTGACGCTTTTTATTCTTATTTAACGAACTAAAAAGGGCGTGAGATTGATAAGGAAACTGAAGTGGTATATATGTATAGCTTTACTTAGTATAGCAGTATGGAGTGTATATACAAATGGAATTACAAAGTATGTAGAGAAGTTAACATTCTTCAATATACAAAGCGGAAAACGAACGGAGTTTAGTAATAACGATGAAAAGGTCATCTTATCAAATGTACCTTTAATTCAGCAATTGCCAGAGCTAGATAGAGGTTGTGAAGTGACAAGCTTAGCGATGATGTTACAATACGCAGGCGTTTCAGTAGATAAGATGAAATTAGCAAATGAAATAAAAAAAGTTAATTTTTTAGACGATGGTGTAAGAGGAAATCCGAATGAAGGATTTGTTGGGAACATTTATACGTTTTCTGAATCGGGATACGGTGTATATCATGGACCACTTTTTCAATTAGCGAAAAAATATTTACCGAATGAAGCTGTGGATTTAACAGGAAAGAGTATAGAAGAAATGTATAAGAGTGTAAAAGCAGGGCAACCGGTAGTCATGATTTCGAATGCAACATATGCTCCTTTAGATGAAGATGAATTTACTACATGGGAAACAAATAGTGGGGATGTTTTTATTACGTATAATGAACATTGTGTTGTACTTGTTGGGTACGATAAGGAATCTGTATATATTCGAGATCCCCTCGATGATAGCTTAGATGTAAAAGTGCCAAGAGGAAACTTTGAACAGGCATGGGTGCAGATGGGGAGTCAGGCAATTAGCTATATAAATAACTCCAAATAAATTAGGAAGGAGAGCATGAGCTATTAACTATAGGGTGAAGGATAAAGATTTAAGGAATTGTAAGAGAAGTTTTGCAGTTTTTTTGAAGAGAAGCTGTTAAGAAATAAGAGAACTTTAGCTTATTATATATGCTAAAGTTCTCTTATTTTTTATGATTAAAATGTTTAGGAGAAGTGGATATGTAAAAATGCATAATTGACGAAAAAAATACATTTTATCATTATATATTGTTTTATATATGTTGATTGTATAAAATTACACAAGTGTTCTATTACATAAAGGAGGATTATTATGCAAAACATATTTAACTGGGTTAAATGTATGAGTATCAAGAAAAAATTAATCATTTCATTTTTTATTATTTTAACTATACCAGGACTTATTATCGGTGGTGTTTCATATCAAACTGCCAAAACAAATTTTGAACATCAAATGACAGATAAAGCAAAGGAGAATATTTCAGTTTTAAATACTGTTATTTCTCAAAATATAGAAGAGAAATTTGTTGATGCGACGTACTTTGCAGACATCTTAACAGAGGATACATATCCAAATGGACAAGAAGAAATAGTAAGAACAAAGTTAGCACAATATATAAAGCTTCATCCAGAAGTAGAAGGTATTTATATTGGAACGCAGACGGGGAAGTTTATAAGAGAACCATTTATTCAAATGTCTGATGGCTATAATCCAACAGATAGATCATGGTATAAAGAAGCGCATGAAAATAAAGGAAAGGTAATTGTTACTGCACCGTATCAATCAGCATCTACAAAAAATATGGTAGTGACAATTGCTAAAGAAGTAAAAGATGGTAAAGGTGTTATAGGCATTAACTTGAATTTGGATAACATCCTAAAGGTTTCAAAAATGATTAACATTGGTGAAAAAGGCTATGCAGTTATTTTAGATCAAAATAAGCAAATTGTTAGTCATCCGTCTAGAAAGCCAGGTTCAAAGGTTACTGATCCTTGGATTAAACCAATTTATGAAGACAAACAAGGAAATGTGTCTTATACAGAACAAGATGATAAAAAGAATTTAATCTTTGCAACAAATGAGAAAACAGGATGGAAAATAGTCGGAGTTATGTTTGACGAAGAAATTATGCAAGCTGCCAGTCCAGTGTTTTATAAGACTTTGATTGTCATAGCTATCGCTATTGCATTTGGTAGTGTATTAATTTATTTCATTACAAATTCTATTACAAGGCCATTACGAAAAATAGCAGAATCGGCACATAAAATTAGTAAGGGAGATTTAACAGAAACAATTACAATCCATTCCAAGGATGATATAGGGAAATTAGGGAATTCATTTAATGAAATGTCTACGTCTTTACAAGATGTGATTACCCAAATTAGCTTTTCAGCAGAACATGTTGCAGCATCGGCAGAAGAGTTAACAGCGAGCGTACAGCAAGCGAATGATGCGACAGATCAAATTACAATTGCAATGGAACAAGTATCAGGCGGGGCTGAATCACAAAGCCAAGGTGTTGAAGAAGGCGCCGCTACATTACAACAAGTAAATACAGCAATTCAAGATGTAACTGGAAGCGCGGAGTCAATTTCTATTTCCTCATTACATGCGCGAGAAAGAGCTGAAGAGGGAGAAGATTTAGTTGAACAAACCGCAAAACAAATGCAGTCTATTTCTAGGTCGGTATCTCAGTCAGATGCTATTATTAAACTTCTTGATGAGAAATCAAAGCAAGTAGGGGCTATTTCTGAAGCAATTCAAAACATTGCTACTCAAACGAACTTATTAGCTTTAAATGCGGCTATTGAGGCAGCAAGAGCAGGTGAGCAGGGACGAGGATTTGCTATTGTAGCAGATGAGGTTAGAAAATTAGCAGAGCAATCAGGAGAATCATCTGGAGAGATTGCAAATTTAATTGCAGAAATTAAGGCTGATATTGAACATACTGTTAAGGCGATGGATAATGTGAGTGTGGAAGTTCAACAGGGCTTAGAAGTTGTAACCAAAACGAAAGTAAGTTTTGCAGAAATTTCAAGTTCTACTACTCATATTGTTTCTCAAGTTAATCAAATGGTAGAAACAACGAAGAAAATCGCTGGAGATGCAAATGAAGTGACAAATGCTATTGATGAAATTGCAGCGGCGGCAGAAGAAAATACAGCTAGTATGCAAAGTGTTGCGGCTTCAACAGAAGAACAAGTGAATTCGATGGAAGAAATTAGTTCGGCTTCGCAAAACTTAGCTGAGATGGCAGAAGAACTACAAGCAATGACTAGTAAATTTAAAGTATAATAACAGCAAATAAGTAAGGTGAAAATAATATCACCTTACTTATTTTTCTATTCAGCAATTAGGGGAGTCATTAACGGGATGAAAAAAAGAAAAAGACTATGGAATTTATGGAAAACGATTACATTGTTAGTTTGTACAGTTGTAATTTTTTCTTTACTTGTGACAGATATATTAATTAGTCATAATGTAGAGCGGACAACGGAGGATAGTCAGGCAGAGAAAGCAAAAACGATTGCACACATTGTGGCGAATGATTCAGTTGTAATCAATGGTTTGATTGGGAAAGCAGATACTTCAGCAATCCAAACGTATACAAATAGGATATTAAAAAATACAGGTGTTCAATTTATTGTAGTTATGGATATGGATGGAATAAGAAAATCTCATCCAAATCCTCAAAAAATAGGTCATCATTTTATTGGGGGAGATGAAGGACCTGCATTGAAAGGGGAGGAACATGTATCGCTAGCAGAAGGAACTTTAGGTATTTCAATGCGAGTATTTGTACCAATATTTTCTGAAACAGGTGAACAAATTGGAGCGGTGGCTGTCGGCATTTCAGCAGATAATGTAAAGGAAAGAGTTAAGGAAAGTAGACATATTATTTATATTGGTGTCGGGGTTGGAGTACTAGTCGGAATTATAGGAGCAATATTGCTAGCTAGGCATATAAAGAAAAGCTTATTCGGTCTTGAGCCGCACAGGATAGCGAAAATTCTTGAAGAAAGAAATACGATGTTACAATCTGTAAAGGAAGGTATTATCGCTGTAGATAAAGAGGCGAGAGTAACGTTAATTAATAATGAGGCGAAACGGCTATTTAAAAAAAGTGGACTGGAAGAAGATTTTATTGGTAAAGATGTTGAGCTGTATATGCCAAATTCGCGTATAAAAGAAGTGTTGCAAACGGGAGAGGTACAATTAAACGAAGAACAAAATATTTACGGAATTACGATTGTGACGAATCGTGTTCCTTTATATGTAAAAGGAGAAATAGTTGGCGCGATTGCAACATTTCGTGATAAAACAGAAATTAGAAAACTAGCAGAGGAACTAACTGGTATTAAGTTATATGCGGAAGCATTACGGGCACAATCTCATGAGTTTATGAATAAGATGCATGTCGTATTAGGGCTTACACATATGAAACAATATGAAGAATTACAAAAGTATATAAGCGGCATGGTATCAGAGCATCAATATGAAATTGGTGGGGTTATGAAAAGAATAAAAAGTCCAGTATTTGCTGGTTTTTTACTAGGTAAACTTAGCTATGCTAGGGAGAAAAATATAAAGTTAATTATAAGTGAAGATTCTTACTTGCCGGAAATATATGATGAAAGTATTACTCATGAACTTATTACGATTGTAGGGAATTTAATAGATAATGCATTAGAGGCAGTGATGAATTGCAAAAAGAAACAAGTTGAAATTGGGGTACAATATCAGAATACATTAATTATTACAGTGCAAGATACGGGGAAAGGTATAGAAGAAGACGAAGTGGATGCATTATTTACAAAAGGTTATTCCACAAAAGGGGATAATCGCGGTTATGGTTTGTATCTTGTAAAAGAAAGTATACAGCGAATAAATGGGGAGATTCACATTTCCTCCTTATTAGGAGAGGGAACAACGATAACAATTGAAATACCTAAAGGTAGGGATGAGAAGCAAATATGATTAAAGTTTTAATTGTAGAAGATGACCCGATGGTAGCAATGTTAAATACACATTATTTAGAGCAAGTAGGAGGATTTGAACTTGTTCAAGCAGTTAACTCAGTTAAACCGGCGATAGAAGTATTAGAGAGATCACGAGTAGATTTAGTATTACTTGATATTTTTATGCCTGAAGAGACTGGGTTTGAGCTTTTAATGTATATTCGGAATCAAGAAAAAGAAATCGATATTATGATGATTTCAGCTGTACATGATATGGGGAGTATTAAAAAAGCATTACAATACGGGGTTGTAGATTATTTAATTAAACCATTTACATTTGAACGATTTAAAGAGGCATTAACTATATATAGAGAAAAACTTACTTTCATGAAAGAACAACAAAACATTAGTCAATTGGAATTAGATTCGTTAATTTTACAAAAAGAAAAAAGAGAGCCTACTGTCACTAAAGAGCTCCCGAAAGGATTAACGAAGCAAACGTTGCAATTAATTTGGCAGAAGATCGAGTCGCTGAATGGACGAGCATTTACAACAGATGAAATGGCACAATTAGTAGGGATTTCAAGAGTTTCTATTCGGAAGTATGTAATGTTTTTGACTGAAATTGGAGTGTTAGAAAACGAAATGGTGTACCAGCATGTGGGAAGACCTGTAAGTAAATTAAGATGTGTTGATCAAAATAAAATAGAGTTTTACGTATAAGCGACTTATTATAAGTCGCTTATACTTTTTTTAATTACAAAACCAATTACAAAACTTACAAAAACTATTTTTACTATTGAAAGCGTTTTAATATTGTTATTAAGAAAACAAGGAGGTGCCATATGGGAATTCAAAAGAATGTGGAAGCGGTATCATTATCTGAAGGAAATGAAGTACAAAGAGAATCTTTCGCTTCTAAAATTATGAACGTTAAAATCGGTGTTATACCTTTACCGTTATATGTAGTATTGGCTGCTATTATTTATGGGGCATCTGTATATAATAAATTACCAGCAGATATGATTGGTGGTTTTGCAGTTATTATGATCATGGGTATTTTCTTAGGTGACATTGGAATGAGAATTCCAATTTTAAAAAATATCGGTGGTCCAGCAATTCTCTCATTATTTATTCCATCGTTACTTGTATTTTTTAACTGGATGAATCCAGCTTCAATGGAAGCTGCGACTATGTTAATGAAAAAATCGAACTTTTTATATTTATATATTTCTTGTTTAGTAGTTGGAAGTATTTTAGGAATGAACCGTAAAGTGTTAGTACAAGGTTTCGTTCGTATGTTTATTCCTTTAGTAGTAGGGACGCTAGCTTCTGTAGCAGTAGGATTATTGGTCGGTTCACTATTCGGGTTTGAAATGAAGCATACATTCTTCTTTATTATCGTACCAATTGTGAGCGGTGGTATTGGAGAAGGGATTTTACCATTGTCATTAGCGTACAGTGACATTTTAAATGAATCATCAGCAACATTCGTATCACAGCTTATTCCAGCAGCTATTATTGGGAATATGTTTGCAATCGTGAGTGCAGGGTATATGAAGCGTTTAGGTGAGAAGAGACCTGAGCTTAGTGGGAATGGTGTATTAGTAAAAACAGATAATCAAGCAGAGTTATTAAAAGAGCAAAATACAGAGAAGCCAATTGATTTCTCATTAATGGGAGCAGGGTTATTGATTGCATGCACATTCTTTATTTTCGGAGGATTTGCTTCTAACTTTATCGGTATTCCAGGAGCAATCATTATGATTTTTTCAGCGGCAATTGTGAAGTACTTTAATCTAATGCCAGCAAAAATGGAGCAAGGAGCATTCCATTTGTATAAATTTATTTCGAAGAATTTAACTTGGCCATTAATGGTCGGTTTAGGATTGCTATATATTCCGTTAAAAGACGTAGCAGCAGTTCTTTCTGTCGGGTATGTTGTTGTTTGTGCATCGGTTGTTCTTACAATGGTAGCATCAGGTTTTCTTATAGGAAAAGTGATGAAAATGTATCCAGTTGAATCAGCGATTGTAACTGGATGTCATAGTGGTTTAGGTGGAACTGGAGATGTTGCTATTTTATCAGCTTCAAATCGTATGGAATTAATGCCGTTCGCGCAAATTTCGACGCGTTTAGGCGGGGCAGCAATGGTTGTAACAGCGACAATCTTATTAACAATGTTTTCATGATCAAACAAGCTAGCTATATTCATATAGCTAGCTTGTCAAATTAAGGGGAGATTATAAGTATGTTAGAAAATCAAATTAATGAAAGATCATTGTTATTGCATAAAGAGTTAGTAGGGAAAATTGAGATTACAAGTAAGGTAGAAGTAAATACAGCGGATGATTTAAGCCTGACTTATACACCAGGTGTAGCGGAGTCTTGCAAAGCAATTGCAGCAGATGAGGAAACAGCTTATGACTATACAGCAAGAGGGAACATGGTGGCAGTTGTTTCAGATGGAACAGCAGTACTTGGTTTAGGGAATATTGGACCGAAAGCGGCTATGCCTGTTATGGAAGGGAAAAGTATTTTATTTAAGAAGTTTGCGAATGTAGATGCTTTTCCGTTATGTTTAGGGACGACGGATGTAGATGAAATCGTTACCCTTGTAAAAAATTTAGAGCCTACATTTGCAGGTATCAATTTAGAAGATATTGCAGCACCACGGTGCTTTGAAATTGAAAGACGATTAAAAGAAGAAACGAATATTCCTGTATTCCATGATGATCAACATGGAACTGCTATTGTCGTTTTAGCAGCTGTAATTAATGCACTAAAAGTCGTAAGTAAACAAATGGATAATGTGAAAATTGTTATTAACGGTGCGGGTTCGGCAGGAATTGCAATTGGAAAATTATTATTAAAAGCTGGCGCAAAGCACATTACGTTAGTTAGCTTAGAAGGTATTGTTTGTGAAGGTGAAACGTGGATGAACGAAGCGCAAATCGAAGTTTCAAAGAAGACAAATCGAGACTACGTACGTGGAACGTTAAAAGAAGCAATTCATCAGGCAGATATCTTTATTGGCGTATCTGCTCCTAACGTATTAACGAAAGAGCTTGTACAGACGATGAATGAGAAAGCGATTGTGTTTGCAATGGCGAATCCAATTCCAGAAATATTCCCAGAAGATGCATTAGCAGCTGGAGCTGTTGTAGTTGGAACTGGTCGTTCTGATTATTCAAATCAAGTAAATAATGTATTAGCGTTCCCTGGAATATTCCGTGGTGCATTAGATGTGCGCGCGACTGATATTACAGAAGAGATGAAATTAGCGGCAGCATATGGGATCGCTAACATAATTACGGATGAAGAGCGTAGTGCGAATTATGTAATTCCAAATCCATTAGATAAAAGAGTTGTTCCAAGTGTTGCAGAAGCAGTAGCGAAAGCAGCCATTGATTCAGGTGTGGCGCAAATTACGAAAATGCCAAGTTACTAATAGTTAAAAGCAGTGCCTAAAAAGGCACTGCTTTTTTTGAGATAAGAAATCAAAATAATGAAGAAGTGCAGAATTATTTATGTTTCTTCACTATTTGTTTAATTCCATTGCAACTTGTTTACCATTTACGAAAATCTCAGTTACCGCTACGATCATTTCTATCACTATCTCGCCTCATTCCTTACTTTAAGTATAGGAGAAGAGAGATAATCTAACTATCGAAGTACGCGATGTAGAAATTCCATTGTTGTAAGGGAGTGCTTTACTATTGTTACTTTACACAGCATTGATTACAAACTGATCATAATATTTCTCATTCACATATATATTTAATACCCATAATCCAGATGAAGGTAGTGACATGGTGAGAGGGAGTTCGTTTGTAGTAGAATCGATTGTATTTGAAGTAGTCCAGTCTTGTTTGGAAGTTTCTTTTTGAAAGAGTACTGGTGTTGGAGTTACAGTTCCTTGTTTTAGCGCAATAATGGATAATTTTCCAGTGGGCATTTCATGGTCTAGAAAGAACCACATTAGTTCATTTTGTTCATTTGCGATAATAGGGGTATCAGCCATTGCGATTTTTCCTTCGATGCCTTTTAACGGTATTTTTCCTTCTACGAATGATGGAGCTTCTTCCCAATTTACATCTTTTAAAACACTAAGATGAAAAAAGGAAGGTGCGTTAATTTGAGAGGATGACGTTTCTAGTACTTCTTTTTTAGGTACATTTGAATCTGGCTGCACTTGCGCGCAGCCAGTAATAAGGAAGGAGAAAAGTAGCATAGTTCCGATTTTTTTCATGGTGCCACACTCCTAATTTTTATTGTTAGTGTAATTGTATTTGCTAGCAGGCGGGACAATTCCTTTAAATCATAAAAAGAGGTCGTAAGTTTTGTACGACCTCTTTTGACATTTTCTATATTTGTTCAGTTGAAAAGGTTGGTTCTCTCTCTTTTTGAGGCATTGTTAAGAAAATAACAGAAAGAACGATACATACTCCACCTAATAATTGATATGCTCCAAAAGATTCATTAAGCCAAGCAATTGAAACGATGGCAGCTACAAGTGGTTCAATGCTAGATAAAATACTTGTTTCTGTTGCTGCTAAATATTTAAGACTCCCGATATAAAGAAGGAAAGAAAGAGTGCCACTTATAATGATAAGAATAAACATAGAAAAAGTTTGAAGTGTGAACGTTTGCGAAATCTGATTCAATCCAAAAGAACGATTACAAATAAGCAGTGTAATTCCTCCAATTAACATCCCCCAGCCAATTACTATAGTTGTTCCACATTCTTTAATAAGAGAAGCCGGATGAAGGGTATAAAACGCAAAACCAATCGCTGTTAATAGTCCAAAAATAATAGCTGCTTTAGATAAAACAATATTTTCAATTGAGCCATTTGTAATAATAAAGTATGTCCCTGTTAGTGCAGTTATAATTGCGAGTATTTGCATAGAAGCAGGGAATTTCTTTTGCTCAAACGCAACGTAAATGGTAATAAGAACAGGACCTAGAAATTGAAATAGTGTTGCCGTTACGGCATTACTAATATGAACTGTTTCGATAAAAGCGTACTGCGCACCAAGCATACCAAGAATAGAGAAAATTATAAGTTGTATAAAGTGTTTAGGATGTTTCCAAATGTGAAATATGTTTTGGTTTTTAATAAGCAAGAAAGATAAAATGAATATTCCTGCGAGTAACAGGCGAATTGTTAAAAAATCAAGTGATGATACGTTAGTATGTTGAAATAGCCACTGAATCATGGGACCAGATAATCCCCATAGGATAGCTCCTGTAATAATCATCATAAGTCCAAGGCGTCTACCATTGTTCATTATCATGCATCTCCTCTCTAGTATTTGATTATTAATGTGTTACATGATAAAAGGAATTATATAGAACTTCTGGTACTGTAAAAAGTATCAGTTATGTGTTTTTGAGAGGGGTCAGATGTTGTGTTAGAACTAACGCCTAATTTGAATGCAAATAGTAAAACGGCATTGTATGTGCAATTGTATGAGTATATAAAAAAAGAGATTAAAGATGGAACGATTCCGGCCTTTACGAAATTACCGGCTAAGAGGAAGCTGGCGACATATTTACAAGTGAGTAAAAATACAGTTGAAGCTGCTTATGAGCAACTTCTTGCCGAAGGATATATTGAGTCGATTTCCAGAAAAGGTTATTTTGTATGTGAAATCGAGCAAATGATTCATGTGGAAGGCAGCGAAGAGGTAATAGGAGAAGCGCCTTTTCAAGATAAGGAGTATAAATTTGATTTCACTCAAACGGGTGTGGATACTAATACTTTTCCGTTTCATGTATATCGAAAAATTACGAACGAGGTATGGCAATTTGAAAATAAAGAGTTACTCTTTATTGGACATCCGCAAGGGGAGGTAAGTTTAAGAGAAGAGATTGCGAGCTATTTGTATGAATCTAGAGGTGTACGATGCGTAGCTAGTCAAATTGTAATAGGAGCGGGTACGCAAATATTAGTAAAAATGTTATTTCAGTTGTTAAAGGGAAGTCGTTATGCGGTTGAGAATCCTGGGTACCATCGGAAAATGGTTGTTTTTGAGCAAGGGGAACAAAATGTACAAATGTTATCTTTAGATAGAGATGGAATTTGTATGTCACAGTTAGCCGATAGCCATGCAAATGTTGTATTTGTTACACCCTCGCATCAGTTTCCTTGCGGGATGATTATGCCAATTACGAGAAGAATGCAGCTTTTGCAATGGGCGAAAAAAGAAGAAGGAAGATATATTATTGAAGATGATTATGATAGTGAATTCCGCTATTCAGGAAAGCCGATTCCAGCGCTGCAAGGGTTAGATAGAGATGGGAAAGTAATTTATATGGGGACGCTGTCTAAAGCGTTATTGCCATCATTACGGATGAGTTATATGGTGTTGCCAAAACAGCTCATTAAGCAGTATCAGGAGCAATATTTATTTTACACACAAAGCGTTTCAAGAATGGATCAAGAGATCATTAGGAAATTTTTAAATGACGGGCATTGGGAAAAGCATATTCATAAAATGCGTGTTGTGTACCGAAAGAAGAGAGACCGTCTTGTTTCGGTAATAGAAAAATATTTTTCTAGTCGCATTGAAGTAATAGGGGAAGATTCCGGCCTACATATTTTATTAAGAGTGCATAATGGGATGGAAGAGAAAGAATTAATGGAAACTGCAGCTGAAAGGAGTATTAAAGTGTATCCTGTTTCGATGTATTATAAGGAAGGGACTTCTCCCAAAAGTACAGTATTACTTGGATTTGCGACTTTATTAGAGGAAGAAATTGAAGAGGCCATTCAATTATTATATACAGCATGGTTTACAAAAAAGTAAAAAAACATCCTCATAAATGGAGGATGTTTTTTTATTATTTTTCTTCATCTAGGAAAAGAACCATATGCTCTTCATCCCAATATTGTCCGTTATATTTTAATGAGCGTTCTTGCACACCAAATGTTTTAAATCCTAATGACTCATAAAGTTTTTTTGCACCATCGTTTCCGACAACAACATCAAGCATAACTTGCTCTACTTCTAAAGATTTAGCAAGCTCAAGGCATTCTTTAATAAGTGCTTTTCCCGCTCCAAGTCCGCGTGCTTTTGGAGACACGTATACTGAACCAATTTTCGCTTTATGTTCTTGTTTTACATATGGTTTCGTTTCCAGTGTTGCAACTCCGATTAATTCTCCATCTTTAAATGCACCTAGTGTATAGTTCTCATCTTGTGCTAATTTTTGGGCTTTATATTCAATAGCACACTCTTTATTAATAATATCTTCATAAGAAGAGCTGAAAGCTTCCGGGTTTTGTTTTAATCCTTCTACTCGAAGTTCTAAGTAAATTTCTGCTTCGTCTTTTGTTAATACATGGATATCCAATTATATCACCCTCCAAATCTTTGACAGTTATACCTATATTTTATATTGAAATAAGAATAATTTCAAAAGCTTAGCTTATATGAGCTGGTTTTATAAATAAAATAGCACCAGTAGTGTTGACTACTACTGGTGATTTCACGCATATATTATTCAAATGGTAATTCAATTATAAATTCTGTTCCGACTTCTAATTCGCTGTTAACTTCAATAGAACCATTATGAAGTTCTACAATTTCTTTTGCAACAGCCAGTCCGATACCTTTTCCTCCTGTAGCTCGTGTTCTGGATTTATCGACACGGTAAAAGCGATCGAAAACATGTGGGATATCTTCTTCAGGAATACCTTCACCTTCATCTTGTACACTTATTGTAAAAGTATTCGTACTCGATAGTACACGTATTGTTATAGAAGTGTTTTCTGGTGAATGTTGATAAGCGTTGTGCAATAAATTTAACAGTACTTGTTCCATACGTCTTTCGTCTATACAAACTTCTAAATCATCTTTGCAGTATATATATAGTTGCATTTGTTTGTTCGTTAATGTTGTTTTTGTTTTTTCAACCATTCGTTCTAAAAATGGCCTCAGGAGCATTTTTTGTTTTTTAATAACGAATTGATGTTGCTCTAATTGTACGAGCATAAATAAATCTTGTACGAGATCAGTTACACTATCGGTTTCATCCTCGATGATTTGTAAATACTCTTCACGTTCTTCCTTCGTTAAAGAATCTCTCTTTGCCACTTTCGCATAACCTTTCATATAGGTTAATGGAGTTAATAATTCGTGAGCGACACTAGCGAGGAATTCATTTCGTTCTTTTTTCATATACGTAAGTTCACTAGATAAATCTTCAATAGTTTTTGCTAAGCTTCCAAGTTCATCATTTCGTTTAATTCCTAATTGAATTGGCTTGTTCAATTTGGACATTTTTTCAGTAGCTCTTTTCATTTTTATAAGAGGTTCTGTAATAACCCGAGAAAAAACAAAGACAGAAATAGTTGTTAAAATAATTGTCAAAATACTAATGATAATAAATTGATTCATGAGTTTAAGTAACATATTTTCTAAGAAAGATGTCTTTAATAACATATGTAAGTTACCTTGAAATCCATCTATTTCAAGTGGGCTTACTGTTGAGATGAATTTCGATTTTTTCCAGTTTTTTTCTACAATCAACCCGCTTTTAGGAATAGTTTCCGTTTTACAAGTAAGTTGTTTTTGCATTTCTTTCGTTACGGGTTCTGAGGTGGAAATGATTTTGCCGTTATTGTCAGTTATAATGATAGTGATATCGGTATTAGCAATTAATTCTGAGCCAATTAATTCTTCAGCTGCATGCTCGATAGTGAACTCTTGATACCAAGGGCGTTTAGGACGTTCGGTGTTTGGTTTTTGTTTAGAATGCTCATTCCATTTTGCACGGTTTACAATTTTGTCACGATACCGATTGCCTTTCTCTAATAGAGCAACTGTTTCCTCTTCAACCCGCATTTTTGAAAGGCTTTTATAAAAAGATACGAAAGCAATTGTTTCAATACATAAAGCTAATATTAAAAAGTATGTCCCAATTTTAAGGGAAAGTTTACTCATTTTCTCACCATACCTTATTTTATATAAAGTGAAACTTTGGAGATTTCACGGATTATTATCCCACATTAATTGGAGCCTTATTGCCCATTAATGCAGGATAAAGGGTCAGTGGTATACTATTGTCCACTGACCGAAGTAATTATTCATTTTTCCATTTATATCCGACTTTATAGACAGTTTCTAAGTAATCTTCAACTGGAAATCCTTTTTTGCGTAACTTATCTCGTATATTACGAATATGTGAATCGATAGTTCTGTATTCGATGTCTGTTTGATAGCCCCAAATCTTTTCGATTAAATCGTCTCGGCTGTAGGCACGGTTTGTATTTTGTAAAAATAGTCCGAGTAACGAAAATTCAATAGGAGTTAGTGAGATTTTTTCATTATAAACTGTAACAGTATGTTTCGTTTTATCCCACTCAATACCATTGAAGCTAACAAAGCTATCTTTCTTTGTACGACGTAATATAGCCTCGATTCGCGCGACTAATACATGTTCATCGAATGGTTTTGTAATATAGTCATCTGCTCCCATGGTCAGGCCTTTGACCATATCATAATTTTGGTTGCGAGCTGTTAGCATAATAATTGGAACGTTGGAAATTTGACGGATTTGATAGCAAGTATCCCATCCATCCATATTCGGCATCATAACATCTAATAAAATAATATCGAAGTCCTTTTGTTCGATTAATTCTAGCGCTTCAAGGCCAGAAGTAGCTTTCATACAAAAATAGCCACGAGGGCTTAAGAACAGATCTAATAATCGTAACATACGTTCTTCATCGTCTACTAATAAAATTTTCACCATAATCTTGTGCACCCCAAACTATTCATTCTACTTGTATAGTTTACATGAAAATAATAAAAAACTCTTTTTATGTGATTGAATGGATGGCTGATTTTTCAATCAGGGCAATTGACATAAAAAATGCACTAGTTTTGCACAACTATTTTTTATAATAGAAAACGTAGCGACACAAATACCCTATGTTGCGACATAACGTCATGTCATTTTATTTATAAAATGACAATTCCATTCTATTGTGTATGTGAGATAGAGAGGATTTTCGTATTCACCTCGCATCGGATAAGAAAAATTTCCTATCTCACACTTTTTTTAATATAAAGGGGATTGTACACATGAGTAAAAAAGTAGAACTTTTACAAAAAGAAAAGCAAGATCGTAATGCGATTGTAATGTGTGTTGCGGTATCTATGCTTATTATGATAAGTTGTGTAAATAAATTTTTCGGGATTTTATAATAGAAAAAAAGCTTATTGCTTCTTAAGAAGCAATAAGCTTTTTTAATGTGTTCTATATAATAAACCAAGGTAGAATTGCCAGTCCAGAAGTTACAATTGCTGTAGCAAATATTAAAAACATAGCTCGTTTGTTTTGTTTCATGTCACATTCTCCTCTACATATCAATTGAATGCTGTTCGTTCATTTTATATTTTTAGTATAGTGAATGGAAAGGATTGGTACGATCGATAAAGGTGACATGAAGATTACATTGTTGTAATGAAAAAGCATCTTAATTAATAAGAAGATGCTTTTGAAAAAGTATATTAAAATGTTAATTATTTAAGAATAAAACCATATGCTCTTCGTCCCAATATTGGCCATTATGTTTTAAGGACCGTTCTTGCACGCCGTAAGTTTGGAAGCCGAGGGACTCATATAATTTTTTTGCAGCAGTGTTATCAGCAACAACATCAAGCATGAGCTGTTCTACATGTAATTTATCGGCATTTTCAATAATCGCTTTAATTAAAGCTCGTCCTGCACCGAGGCCACGCGCTTTTGGAGAAACAAAAACGGAGCCGATTTTTGCCTTATGTTCTTGCTTAATAAATGGCTTTGTTTCTAAAGTAGCAATGCCAACTAAATCATTATCTTTGAAGACACCTAGAGTATACTTATCCGGATTGCTTAATCGCTTTGCCATGGCAGCGACAGGGTTTTCATGTTTAAGAACATCTTCATAAGAAGAGCTAAAAGCCTCAGGGTTTTTCGTTAAACCTTCCATACAAACTTTCAAATAAATTTCTGCGTCCTCTGTTGATAATAAGCGAATTTCCATAGTTGTAACCTCCTAGATTGATTCAAATTTAATTCATTAACTTTGTAAAATTAAGTTTAGTTAAATGTATTCTGTGACTATTCTTTCTTAATTTGTAAAAGAATGAAAAGATCTATGCTACTATGTTTTCATTTTATTTATGTAATGAAATTATATATTAACTTTATTAACTATTCAAGTGTTATATATATTACATTTTTATAACTAAAAAATACCTCCTCGATTGAGAAGATATTTTTTAGTTATTCGATTGATAACCATCGATTCGCTCTGGATGTGTATAAATATTGCAAGATTCATTTCGAATGAATCCTACTACGGTAATGCCTAAATCGTGAGCGAGTTGCAATGCTAGCTTAGTTGGAGCTGATTTAGATAGGACGATTTCGCAACCGATTTTTGAAACCTTTAACAAAATTTCAGATGAGATGCGTCCGCTAAACGCAATGATTTTCCCTTGAACAGAGATATTGTTTCGTAAGCAATGACCGTATATTTTATCTAGCGCATTATGTCTTCCAATATCCATTCTTGATAAAAGAATGTTATTTCGATCACATAGAGCGGTATTATGCACACCACCCGTTTGGCGAAATGTAGTTGAAGATTGTTGTAAGGAAGTCATTAGGTGAAAACATTCTTCGGGAGTAATAGTTATATGTACATCATGTAACTTTTTTGCTTTTGCTGCATCGTTGACGAAAACAAAACCTTGTCTACCTTTCCCGCAGCAAGAAGTTACGTATCTTTTATTATATAAAGTTTGATAGAGTGGATTAATTTTTGATGATTTTACATGGGCAATTCCGTTTTCCCTTTGGACCCATAATTCCTCAATATCTTTATAAGAAGAAAGAATTCCTTCAGAAATTAAAAAACCAATTACCATATCTTCAATGTAATTAGGAGTACATACAACTGTTACGTATTCTTCGCTATTCAACTTAATTGTAATAGGAAATTCTGTCACAACATCATCAGTTTGTTTTGAAAATGTACCGGATTGATAGCGTACAATTGTATACGTTTCTTGAGTAGGCCCCATATTAAATTCCCCTTTATATGTATTTTTCCCCATATTTATCATAAAACATCGGAAAAATAAAAGCATCTACTATCAGAAAGATGGCAGATTATTTTGGTTATTATTGTATATGTACGATATAATAGATTAGTAGAATAGTGACATTTTCAAGCTTGCGTAGCTATACCTTATAACATCGAGAATCGACTTCATAAGAAAAGTATTTCAACAGAGCGTTTCAAAAATATGTACAGAAATACGTTTTTGAAAACGGATTCATAATCGTATTGTACAGTGAGTTGTAAGGAGAGGGGAAACTATGACAGAACAGACAGTCCGTGTAACCGTTGATGGTAAAGAACTTTTTGCATCGGGTGAAAAGACGATACTCCAATTATTTAATGAAAGTAATTTAGAACATCCTCAAATTTGTCATGTACCAGAGGTAGACCCTATTCAAACCTGTGATACATGTATTGTAGAAGTAGATGGGAAGTTAATGCGTGCTTGTTCAACGAAGCTAGAGAATGGTATGCATATTGAAAGACAATCGCAGCGTGCTAAAGAGGCGCAGACTGAGGCGATGGATCGAATATTAGAGAATCATTTATTGTATTGTACAGTATGTGATAACAATAATGGTAACTGTAAAGTCCATAATACAGTACATATGATGGAGATTGAAGAACAGAAATATCCGTATGAACCGAAAGTAAGTGCATGCGAAGTGGATACGTCGCATCCATTCTATCGATACGATCCAAATCAATGTATTGCTTGTGGACAGTGTGTAGAAGTATGTCAAAATTTACAAGTGAATGAAACGTTATCAATCGATTGGAGTTTAGACCGTCCACGTGTTATTTGGGACAATGGTGTAAGTATAAATGACTCATCTTGTGTGAGTTGTGGGCAATGTGTAACAGTATGTCCGTGTAATGCGTTAATGGAAAAAACAATGCTGGGTGAAGCAGGATTTATGACAGGATTAAAACCAGATGTGTTGGATCCAATGATTGATTTTGTAAAAGATGTAGAACCTGGATATAGCAGTATTTTAGCGGTTTCAGAAGTAGAGGCTGCGATGCGTAAGACGAAAGTTAATAAAACAAAAACAGTTTGTACATTTTGTGGTGTAGGTTGTTCATTTGAAGTATGGACGAAAGATCGTCAAATTTTGAAAGTGCAACCTGTTTCAGATGCACCGGTTAATGGTATTTCCACATGTGTAAAAGGTAAATTTGGCTGGGATTTTGTGAACAGTGAAGATCGTATTACAAAGCCATTAATCCGCCAAGGAGATATGTTTGTTGAGGCTTCATGGGAAGAGGCTCTTGAAGTTGTTGCATCTAATATGCAGCATATTAAATCAGAATACGGCAGCGATGCATTTGGGTTCATTTCTTCTTCGAAAGTAACGAATGAAGAAAATTATCTTATGCAAAAACTAGCTCGTCAAATATATGGAACGAATAATGTAGACAACTGTTCCCGTTATTGTCAATCTCCAGCAACAGACGGTTTATTTAAAACTGTCGGTATGGGCGGGGATGCTGGAACAGTGAAAGATATCGCTGAAGCAGGTCTTGTTATTGTTGTTGGTGCGAATCCAACAGAAGGACATCCTGTACTTGCAACTAGAGTGAAACGTGCTCATAAATTACATGAACAAAAACTAATTGTCGCAGACCTTCGTAAACATGAAATGGCGGAACGTGCTGATATATTTGTTCACCCGAGTCAAGGGACAGATTATGTATGGCTTGCTGGTATTACGAAATATATTATTGATCAAGATTGGCATGATAAAAAGTTCATAGCTGAAAATGTAAAGAATTTTGATGAATATAGCAAAATGCTAGAAAAGTATACGCTTGATTATACTGAGAAAATTACAGGGATTTCTAAAGATAATCTTAAAGAGATGGCTCGTATGGTATATGAAGCAGATGGTACTTGTGTACTTTGGGGAATGGGTGTAACTCAAAATACAGGAGGAAGTACAACGTCAGCTGCAATTTCAAATTTACTGCTTGTTACGGGCAACTATCGTCGTCCTGGTGCAGGTGCATATCCGTTACGCGGACATAATAACGTACAAGGTGCTTGTGATATGGCAACATTACCGAACTGGCTTCCAGGTTATCAAGCGGTTTCGGATGATGTGCATCGTGCGAAATTTGAAAAAGAATACGGTACTACCATTCCGAAAGAACCGGGATTAAATAATATCGCAATGTTACTTGCGGCCGAAGAAGGAAAATTGCGTGGTATGTATGTTATGGGAGAAGAAATGGCTTTAGTAGATTCAAATGCCAACCATGTACAACATATTTTAGCGAATTTAGACTTCCTTGTTGTTCAAGATATGTTCTTATCGAAAACAGCTCGTTTTGCCGATGTTATTTTACCGGCAGCACCAAGCTTAGAAAAAGAAGGAACATTTACAAATACAGAGCGCCGTATTCAAAGATTGTATGAAGTATTGAAGCCACTTGGTGATTCTAAGCCAGATTGGTGGATTTTACAAAAAGTAGCTCGTGCATTGGGCGGAGACTGGGATTATGGAAGTCCAAGTGAAATTATGGATGAAATTGCATCACTTGCCCCGTTATACTCACAAGCAACGTATGACCGTTTAGAAGGCTGGAATAGTTTATGTTGGGGTAGCCATGATGGTAGTGACACACCGCTATTATATGTAGATGGATTTAACTTCCCAGACAAACTAGCACGTTTATCACTGGATGAATGGATTCCGCCAGTTGTAGCACCAGATGAGTATGATTTACTATTAAATAATGGCCGTATGCTAGAGCATTTCCATGAAGGGAATATGACGAATAAGTCGGCTGGCATTTTATCTAAAGTGTCTGAAGTATTTGTTGAAATTTCACCTGAACTTGCTAAAGAACGCAATGTGAAAGATGGTGGTCTTGTAGAGTTAGCATCACCATTTGGAAAGATTAAAGTACAAGCGCTTGTTACAGATCGTGTAACTGGAAATGAGTTATATTTGCCGATGCATGCGACAGTAAATGAAGAGGCAATTAATATTTTAACAGGAACAGCAACAGACATTTATACGTGTACACCAGCTTATAAACAAACAATGGTGAAACTGCGCGTATTACGTGAAAAAGGAAATCGTCCGTTACCATCTTCAAACCCGAGAGATAAAAAACGTCATCCGCGAAATGGTGTTGAAATCGAGCAAAAGTGGCAAAGAAAACAATACGTATCACTTGTGGACCAGAATTAGGGGGCGGAGATAATGGCAAAAGAGATTACTTTAATTAAAAAGAAGATTGTAACAGAAGAAGAAAAGAAACAGCAAGTAACAGATGAACTGTTAAATGAGCTAGCTGAAAATAGAGAAGCAATAGAAGAGACGATGCAGCTATTAGGACAGTTGCAAAAAGCTGGGATTTTAGATGCAGCAATTAGCTTACTTGCTGCGAAAGAAGATGTTTCGAAAATCGCTGTGGAGCAATTAAATCGTGAACCAGTAAAAAACGCATTAAACAATATGATGGGGGCAGGAGAGGCATTATCTTCAGTGGACCCAGAAATAACGAAACAAATAACATCTAGTTTAGTCACTGGATTACAATTTGCAACGGATGAGCTGAAAAACGGAAAGAAAACAAAAGTGATGGATTTCTTTAAGGTATTAAAAGATCCAGATATCAACAGGGCGATTACATTCGGTTTTAGTTTCTTAAAAGCATTTGGACAAGGACTAGAGAAAAAATAGAGTGAGTGAAAAAAGTGATGGGATTAGCCATCACTTTTTTCATTGTATGTATAAGAGTGTTCATGTTAAGCGGAATATATTATTATTATTATTAAAAAGATGGATTGAAATTGGAAATGTGGAATCCATCTCAAATATAGTTTTAGAATGTGGAGGAATATATGCAACACCGTAAAAGACTATCTATACCAGGAGTAATGAGACATTCCTTTCAAACAGTACAATTTGCTTTTTGGAATGTGTTAACATTTCAGCTCGTCTATAAATTGTTAGCTGCAATTGTGTTTATCCCCCTCTTAGGTATTGTTTTCAATAAGTTATTGTACTTTGGTGGTTATGCAAATGCGACAAATGATGAATTAGTAGCATTTTTGAAAACACCATATGGGATTTTGGCGATTGTAATTTTATCGATATTAGCATTGTTTCTTATTTTTACGGAATTTGCAGTGCTTATTATTATTTCGTATTTCGCTCATAAAAGGCAAAAGGTAAGATTACGTCCGATTTTGTATAAAACAGTAACGTATTTACCTTCTCTTTTTACATATTGCTTACCAGGATTTATTTTATATGCTGTCGTATTATTACCTCTTTTAAATATGGGATATGAAACGGCATTAATTCCGCAAATTCAAATTCCTAACTTTATTACAGGAGAACTCTTCAAGACAACGATGGGACAAGTTGGTTATTACACGTTCTTTGCTGTAGTCGCGTATTTGAACCTTCGCTGGATTTTTGTTCTACCTATTGTCGTTTTAGAGCAAAAAACATTTCGCGTGGCAGCACGCAAAAGTGCAGCTTTAGTAAAAGAAAGCTTTTTTAAAGTACTATTCTTTTTAGTAGGTTTTTTCATTTCAATAGGGATTGTGTATGTTGTATTTTGGGGAATATATTTATTGTGCCTATGGGGTGTGTATGAATTTACAAGCCCGAAAGGAACATTCGCATTGTTAGCTGAATCAACAATGTCTGTATTCCTAACAAGTACATTGTATTTATTTAGCTTTATCGTGACACCATTTTATATTATGGCTATAACAAGATTGTACTTACAAAAGGTTCCGGTTGAAGATGTGTTATTAGAAGAAGGATTAGATTATTCGAAAACGAAAGCAGATAAATGTTTCTTCCAAAAACATCGTTGGAAATTTATTAGTGTATATATTGTAGGGATTATTACGGCCGGAATGGTTGTTGCCTTCATTGTAACGTTTATTTCAAATTCGTATAAAGAACCGATTATTATGGCGCACCGCGGATATATATCAAAAGGGGTAGAAAATACGAAAGAAGCTGTGCAAGGTGCTATTGATGCAAAAGCAGACTACGCTGAAATAGATGTATTACAAACGAAAGACGGTGAACTGGCGGTTATACATGACTTGAAGTTAAAACGTCTTGCAAATGCCAATGTGCATGTGTCAGATTTAACGATGAATGAATTAAGGCAGCTTACTCTTAGTCAAGATGGATTTTCAGGACAAATAAGTACACTTGATGAAATCATTAAGCTTGCAAAGGGGAAAATCAAACTCAATATTGAAGTGAAGCTTCATGGGGGCGAAAAATACTTTGTAAACAAAGTATTAAAAACGATTAAAGATAATGAATTTGAGAAGCAATGTGTAATTCAAACGTTACACTATCCACTCATTAAAGAGTTTAAGCGTGCAAATTCAGATATAAAAGTAGGATATATACTGTATGCAAGTAGAGCTAACTTAAAGAATGTGAAAGCTGACTTTTATGTAGCAGAAGAATACATGTTAAATAAGAAATTAGTAAAAGAAGCAAGGAAGTTAAATAAGCCAATTTACGTATGGACAGTGAATGATATGGAAAGTTTAAAGGCATATTATAAGTTAAACGTAGATGGTATCATTACCGATTATCCTGAAGACGCACGTGAAACAATTAAGATGTTAAAAGAACAAGAAGCTGAAGAAAGCGATATATTTGATAAAATTACAGAAACGACAGAAGACTTGTTTTCAAAGTTATTTATAAGTTACCCAGCTGCTGGCTAAATGCCAGTAGCTGTTTTTTTTGAAAAGAATATATTTCTAAAGTATTGCACAAAGTAATAAATGCATATGTATACGTCAGTGCTTAGTTTTTTTACATTGTTACATTATTGTCAAATAATAAATAATTACTATGCATTTTAAATGAATATAATAGAAATAGAGTGATAGATGATGAGATGGTACGTGGAATCCAATAGAATCAAAGTTTTGTATATTTACACTATTCTAAATATATAAACTTTAAAAAAATAGTATGTTAGCGTTTTCATAACTTTTAAGTTATGCTAGAATAAGGACATAAGTTATTAATTATTACAAAAAGAAAAAAGACTTTCTTTTTTCTGTTAATTATAAGGGGGCATTTCATTATGCGTATTGGGGTACCAGCAGAAATTAAAAACAACGAAAACCGTGTGGCAATGACACCAGCAGGTGTTGTACATTTAGTTCGTAACAATCACGAAGTATTCATTCAAAAGGATGCAGGTGTAGGATCTGGTTTCACAGATGCTCAGTATGTTGAAGCGGGAGCAAAAATTGTTGATACAGCTGAAGAAGCTTGGAACATGGAAATGGTTATGAAAGTTAAGGAACCAGTTGAAAGCGAATACAAACACTTCAGCGAAGGTTTAATCTTATTCACATACTTACACTTAGCTCCAGAACCAGAATTAACAAAAGCGTTAATTGAAAAGAAAGTTGTTGCTATCGCATATGAAACAGTACAATTAGAAAACCGTTCATTACCATTACTTGCACCTATGAGTGAAGTAGCTGGTCGTATGGCTGCACAAATCGGTGCACAATTCCTTGAGAAAAACAAAGGCGGTAAAGGTATCTTACTTGCAGGTGTTCCAGGAGTTAAACGCGGTAAAGTAACAATTATCGGTGGTGGACAAGCTGGTACAAATGCTGCTAAAATTGCAGTTGGACTAGGTGCGGATGTAACAATCATCGACTTAAGTGCAGAACGTCTTCGTCAATTAGATGACATTTTCGGAAACCAAGTAAAAACTTTAATGTCTAATCCTTACAATATTGCAGAAGCTGTAAAAGAATCTGATCTTGTAATCGGTGCAGTATTAATCCCAGGTGCAAAAGCGCCAAAACTTGTAACAGAAGAAATGATTAAATCAATGGAACAAGGTTCTGTTGTTGTAGATATCGCGATTGACCAAGGTGGTATTTTCGAAACAACTGACCGTATTACAACTCATGATAACCCAACTTATGAAAAACACGGCGTTGTTCACTATGCAGTTGCAAATATGCCAGGTGCGGTTCCACGTACATCAACTCTTGCATTAACAAACGTAACAGTACCATATGCAGTACAAATTGCTAACAAAGGCTACAAAGAAGCTTGCCTAGGCAACGCTGCATTATTAAAAGGTATTAACACATTAGAAGGCTATGTAACGTTCGAAGCAGTTGCAGAAGCTCACGGTGTAGAGTACAAAGGTGCAAAAGAATTATTAGAAGCAGAAACAGTATCTTGCTAATAGAAGCATTATACAAAACAAAATCGAACAATATATAAAACAACATGATAAGAGCTAAGAGATAATACCTCTTAGCTCTTCTTAGTAAAAGGGGGCATTCATCGTGGCCAACCTATTCAAAAAGAAATCCGTTACGCAATTGTTAGGGGAAAGTAAAAGTAAAACTTTGACGAAAACGCTAGGGGCATTTGACCTAACAATGCTAGGGATTGGTGCGATAATTGGTACAGGAGTTCTAGTATTAACTGGATTAGTAGCAGCAAGAGATGCTGGTCCAGCAGTTATTTTTTCATTTATGATTGCAGCAATTGTTTGTGGATTTGCAGCTTTATGTTATGCAGAGGTTGCATCTGCACTTCCTGTTTCAGGTAGTGTGTACACATATTCATATGCGACAATTGGTGAATTTGTTGCCCATTTAATGGGATGGACATTGTTATCCGTATATGTCGTAACAACTGCCGCAGTAGCTGGTGGATGGACAGGTTATTTCAATAATTTAGTGAGTGGATTGGGACTTGAAATTCCAAAAGCATTGTTAACGATTCCGGCGCAAGGTGGTATCGTGAACTTACCAGCAGTTATCGTTACGTTAGTGATAACTTGGTTATTATCACGAGGTACGAAAGAAAGTAAGCGTGTGAATAACATAATGGTATTAATTAAAATTGGTATTGTTGTTTTATTCATTGCAGTTGGTGTATTCTACGTGAAACCAGAAAACTGGATACCATTTGCACCGTACGGCTTAAGTGGAGTCTTTGCCGGAGGAGCAGCAGTATTCTTCGCTTTCTTAGGATTTGATGCATTAGCAACTTCTGCTGAAGAAGTGAAAAATCCACAACGTGATTTGCCGATTGGTATTATTGCTTCATTAGTCATTTGTACAATCATTTATGTTGTAGTTTGTCTCGTTATGACAGGTATGGTTTCTTATAAGGAATTAGATGTACCTGAAGCGATGGCATATGTGTTAGAAGTTGTAGGACAAGA